>JAJAYS010000025.1 GCA_026786065.1 Polaromonas sp. | reverse complement strand
TTGAGCAGCGCGCCCGCGAGGCCAGCAAACCTGCAGCGGTAGAAAAAAAAGGCCGCTGGCCTTTTACTGCCGAATCGCCAGCAGCCCCGACACGCGCCGAGCCCGACTCGCGGCAGTCCGAGTCCGACAAACCCGGCAGCGGGCCCCGCTAGCGCATCTGGCACTGGCGGCAGAGCAGGTCGGACTGCAGCGGCCCGACGGCAGATTGGCAGATTGGCCGTTAGCCGTTAACCGGGTTGCCGTACCTCGCCAGCGCCACGCCACCGAGCCAACAGTTTTTTGACGACGGTCACGATGGCTACTGCCAAGGCGCCGGCAACGACGCCGACCAGCGCGTCAATCAGCAAAGGCGCGAGCAGCGCAAGCAGGCCGCTGAATTCGGCCAGCTTCGCGGCCCCGGCTTCGACCGCATGCCCCAAGGGCTCGATACCGTGGGTCAGGATGCTGCCGCCGACCAAAAACATGGCTGCCGTGCCGGCGATGGACAGACCCTTCATCAGCCACGGAGCGAATGCCACCAGACCCCGACCCAACCCGCGCTGAAACGCGAGCCACCCGCCGCTGCCGGCCTTGCATGAAAGAAAAAGCCCGGCATCGTCGAGCTTGACGATGCCCGCAACCAGGCCGTACACCCCGACTGTCATGACCAGCGCGATGGTCGAGATGACCGCGACCTGCGTGCCCAGGGCCATGCCCTGCACGGTGCCGAGCGTGATAGCGATGATCTCGGCTGACAAAATGAAATCGGTGCGCACCGCGCCTTTTATTTTGTCTTTCTCGACCGCGACGATATCGACCGACGGATCGGACAGCGCACGCACCAGCGCGTCGTGCGCCGCACTGTCTCTTTCCTTGCTGTGCAAGAACCGGTGGGCGATTTTCTCGAAGCCTTCAAAGCACAAAAAAACCCCGCCCAGCATCAATAGCGGCGTGACCGCCCACGGAATGAACTGGCTGATGGCAATGGCCGCCGGCACCAGGATGGCTTTGTTGACCAGCGAGCCCTTGGCTACAGCCCAGACCACCGGAAGCTCCCGGTCGGCCTTGACGCCGGCAACCTGCTGGGCGTTCAGCGCCAGGTCGTCGCCGAGCACGCCGGCCGTCTTTTTGGCGGCGACTTTGGTGAGTACCGCAATATCGTCGAGAACTGCGGCAATGTCGTCGAGGAGCGTGAGCAGGGTGCTGGCCATAAACAAAAATTCCGGTGCGGCGCGGGCGCCGTAAAAAGTTAAGGGTTGCTGGGAATGATTGCGGCGGCTCGACTCCCGCTGCCGCGTTTCAGGACGCTTGGCCAGGCGCTATTGTCAAACAGACCGCCAGCAGCCGCACACCGGCCGGGGCCGCCTTTGCACGCAAGCCGTTGGCGATGGCCGGCTGCCAGAAAAAGTCGTAGGGGCAAGCGGGCATTTATCTGACATGGAGTTGGCACGCCGGGCGCTTTCGCAGGGCGTCTCTGGCGCAGAGACTGCAAGCGAGGAGAGAGACCGTGACTATTCAAAAACCAATCTTGGGCTTGGCGGCGCTGCTGACTTTGCTGACGCTGCAGGCGTGCGGTGGAGGCGGCAGCAGCAACACCGATTTCGCAGCAGAAACAGCGGTCGCCGGCGGCAACTCTGTCGGCAGCGCACGACCTTCTGCTGCGCCTGCGTCCGCCAACTCTGTGACCGATTCCGCGGCCCTCAGCTGCGGGCTCAACCAGCCGTCCGGCATCGAGGCGGAAATTCTTTCTCGTGTGAACAATCTGCGGGCCAATGGGGCTGTCTGTGGATCTACCGCCTTTGGGCCCGCTCCGGCGCTGGCCTGGAACCGGGAGCTGCTCAAAGCCGCAGGTGACCATTCAAGCGACATGGCGGAGAACAACTATTTTTCCCACACCAGCCTGGATGGCCGCACACCACCCAAGCGGTTAATCGCGGCCGGTTACGACTATTCAACGATGGGTGAAAACATCGCCGCCGGGCAGCCCGGCGTAGAGGCAGCAGTCAGCGCCTGGCTCAACAGCCCGGACCACTGCAAAAACCTGATGAATCCGGTGTTTCGCGAGGTGGCGGTAGCCTGCGTTGCAAATCCGAATTCCACCTACGTGCGTTACTGGTCAATGGAGTTGGGCCGGAAGTTCTGAACCGCGCGCACCGCGCGTCGGCCCAAAGCTTTGCCGCACTTCTGCTTTTAGCGGCCTGTCAGCCGACCCAACACAAACCCGATAGCCAGCGCAGCCGCAATGGCTTCCAGCGGCTTCTCCTGAACCCACGAACGGGAAAACTCCAGCGCCTCTTTCGGCGCTTCGGTCACCCGTTTGGTTTGCTCCGAAAAACGGTCCGCAACCTGACCCGCGCCTTCGGCAAGCCGATCGACGGTTTTGTGCGCCGCAGTGGAAATCCGGTCCACCGCCTGACGCGCCGGATCGGCAGCCTTGTCGATGCCGCTGTGCAGTGCCGCGCCCGCAGATTCGACGCTGCTGGGGGCTGCACCGCCCATCGCACTGGTGTCCGAGGTCGTGCCCGACCCGGGCAGAGCACCCGACGATCCCGACGATCCCGACGATCCCGCATAAGCGCTGGTTTTTTCCATGATGGCTCCTGTCTGTTTTCGTTTGCCGGCTCGCCCTGCCCCGGCGGGGAGAACAACCGTTAAACACTTTAATTAAGCTGCTTTTGAAAGGTTGTACGCAGCCGTACAGCGCGCTTGTAGGACAACGCGGGCCAATCGCGTTTGAAAACGCCCAGGCCCGCAGCCGCTTGCCAGTGTCGGCAGATTGCCCGGGTTAAGTGGTTAAGCGGCTGGAATGGCGCCGGCTTGCCGAACGTCGGCTGTCAGTGTGGGACTACGCAGAGGCGGCGGTTGGTCCGATGCGGGTTCGGTGATCTCAGGCTAACGTCTAATTTTTCAGGAGAAGGTCATGCAAAGCCAATTCAAGACGGAAAACTTCGACGGTCTGCGTGTGGGTGAAACCGAAAGCGAAATTGCCAGCGACGATCTGGTGGACGAACTTTCGGCCGAGAACGGCACCGACATCGACGACGCTGACGAGGACGAACTCGACCTTCCGGTTGACCCGGACGAGGGAATGCCGGTGATTCCGGACGACGAACGGGTCATCGAAGTACCGTCTTGACCAGGCGGCTGGGCTGCCGCACGCGGCTTGCGGCGCTAGTCCAGCGGACGCTTTAGACGGAGTTCTTCGAGGCGGGTATCGCCAAATGCCGTGGTCTTCATTGAGGCAAGGTCCCGCTTGAAACCGGCACCGTGCTCATAAAACTGCAGGGCGCGCTCGTTGCCCAAAAGCACCCACGCGGTGACTTGGGTACAGCCTTCTTCTTTCAGCCCGTCGCGGGCGCCGTCCCACAGAGCCAGCCCGGTGCCCTGCCCCCAATGCGCGGGCAACACATACATAGCCCAGATTTCGCCGGTGGAGGATTTGCTGCCCGCGTCACGGGAACGGTCGAAGGCGACAAAGCCGATAACCTGCTGGTCCTGAGTGGCTACCAGAATCTGCGGGTCACTGTAGTCGATGGCCTCGCGCCAGAAAGTCAGGCGTTTTTCGACCGTGATGCCTTTGAGGTAGTCGGCCGGCATCAAATCGGCGTAGGCGGCTTGCCAGGTGGCGACGTGAATCTCGGCGATGGACTTGGCGTCTTTCGGTAAAGCGGGACGGACCAGGGTGCTGGACATAACTGTGAATATCGGCGGGGGTCCGCGACAGAAGTGGGGGGGAGCCGGATTGTCGCGCAAACGCGGCGGCGCGTACTGCGTCTGCCCCTGCCCTTCCCGGTTGCCGGCAAAGCGCTGCGCGGGTCGGTGGTGGCACACTGAGATGCATCAGTGACTCTTGGTGAGAACGGTGAAAGCGCTGGCGATGAAACTGGTTTTGTTAAGAACCCTCCGCATAACTCTGGCCGAACTCTGGCAGTCGGGTCGGGATGGGCTGCAAGGCGCCTTTTTGCGGCCATTAGCCTCGCTAGTGGCAAAAAAAGCAACCCAACAGACCGCCCCAGCCCGGCATATCACGTACCGCAGTGAGTTATGCAGAGGGTCCTTGAGTATCACGCTGGCGCCGCTGCGGCAGCTCTGCATCCAGCGCTCGCCACTCTTCATCGCCGGGGTGCTGTGCGCCGTGGCCGGCCAGTTCGCCGTGGCTGCGCCGTTCGAAGACACGCTGGCCCAGCGCACCCTCGCCTGCACCGGTTGCCACGGCGGCCAGGGCCGGGCCGGACCCGACGGCTTTTACCCGCGACTGGCCGGCAAGCCAGCGGGCTACCTCTACAACCAGTTGCTGCATTTTCGGGAAGGCCGACGCCACTACGGCTTGATGACCCAGCTGATCGACCCGCTGACCGACGCCTATCTGCTGGAAATCGCGCAGCATTTCGCCAGTCTCGCGCTGCCCTACCCGCCGCCGCCGCCAAGCGCTACGGCCCCCGAACAGTTGGCGCGCGGTGAGCAGCTGGTGCGGCGCGGCGATGCCAGCCTGGGCGTACCGGCCTGCGTGCAGTGCCACGGCGCGGCGATGACCGGGGTGGCACCGACCGTGCCCGGACTGCTCGGACTGCCGCGCGACTACCTCAATTCGCAACTGGGCGCGTGGAAGAGCGGCCAGCGCCACGCCCATGCGCCCGACTGCATGAAAGCGGTGGTGGACCGGCTCGCACTGGCCGACCTGAACGCTGCAGCAACCTGGCTGGCCGCGCAGCCAGTACCCGACGGCGGAAAACCGGCTTTGCGCCCGCCCGCCTTGCCACCCGGCGCAGCGCCCCTCCTGTGCGGCAGCGCGACGCCACCCCCGGTCGCGGCAGGCCGGACCATGCCATGAGGCGGCGGTTTCAGGCGCTTGGCATGCTGGCGCTGCTGGCTGTCGCCGCGCTGGCAGCCGCCTGGCTGATCTGGCAGTTGGCCACACGCGGCGATTCTGGATCAGAGGCAGCTGTGGCCGGCGAGCTTGCCGCGCCAGCGTCGGCCGGCCAGCCGCAAATCGAACGCGGCGCCTACCTCGCACGGGCCGGCAACTGCATGGGTTGCCACACGGCGCGGGGCGGCGCGCCGTATGCCGGTGGCCGCCCAATCGAAACGCCCTTCGGTGCCGTCTTCAGCAGCAACCTGACCCCCGACATGGCAACCGGCTTGGGCCGCTGGTCGGTTGCGGATTTCTGGCGCGCCTTGCACCATGGCCGGTCCAGGGACGGCCGACTGCTGGTGCCGGCCTTTCCGTACCCGAACTACACCGTCGTCACGCGGGACGATTCGGACGCGCTGTTTGCCTTCCTGCAGAGCTTGCCGGCCGCGGCACAGGCCAATCAAGCCCATTCGCTGCGCTTTCCCTACGGCTCGCAGGCGGCACTGGCCATCTGGCGCGCGCTGTATTTCGAGCCGGCTGGCGACCGGCCCGAGCCCTACGCCGGACCGGCGCCCAGCGCCGAGGCCGAACGCGGCGCCTATTTGGTCCAGGGCCTGGGTCACTGCAGCGCCTGCCACGGCGCGCGCAATGCGCTGGGCGCCACCGAGCGCGGCCTGGGGCTGGCTGGCGGGCTGATTCCGGTGCAAAACTGGTATGCCCCGGCGCTGACGCTGGCGCACGAAGCCGGCGTGGGTCGCTGGCCGACCGACGACATCGTTGCGCTGCTGCAGCACGGGGTGTCGCCGCAGGCGTCGGTCGCCGGGCCTATGGCCGAGGTCGTGCTCGGCAGTACCCAGTACCTGAGCGACGCCGACCTGCGAGCGATGGCAGCGTTTTTGAAGACCATCGAAACGCCGGGAGTCAGCCTGCCCGCCGTCGTCCGCCCCGCTGCCGACGGCGACCGCCAGCGTGCGGCCAAACTCTATGAACAGCACTGCGCGGCGTGCCACGGTGCGGACGGCGGCGGCGTAGCCAAGGCCTACCCGGCGCTGGCCGGCAACCGTGCGGTGACGATGGGCCAGACCGTCAACCTGGTGCAGGTCGTTCTGCACGGCGGCTACCCACCGGCCACAGCCGGCAATCCGCGCCCCTTCGGCATGCCGCCCTTCGTGTTGACGCTGGGCAATGCCGAGATTGCGCAGGTGTTGACGCACATTCGCCAGTCCTGGGGCAACCAGGCCAGCGCGGTGACCGCGGTCGAGGTCAATGGGATTCGGGCTAACCGGGGTCGGTGAGCGTTGTTGTCGCTATCATTAAAATAGCTGCTAACGCCCGTATTTGTTGGTTTTAAAGCCATTTCATTATAAATTTTTCCGCGTTTGGCCGTGCATACCGGCTGGCCGCCTACCCACATGAGTCAGGCCCATGCAGCGCCTGGTGATTGTCGGAGGTGGCGCCGGCGGCCTGGCACTGGCCGCGCGGCTGGGCAAGCGGCTGGTGGGCAAACCCGGGCTGGCCGAGATCACGCTGATCGACGCGGCCCGCATCCATGTCTGGAAGCCATTGCTGCACCAGCTCGCGGCCGGCAGCTTCTACACCCAAGCGGAACAAATCGAGTACCTGGCGCAGGCGCGCTGCAATCATTTCCGCTTCCGGCTCGGCTGGCTCAGCGGCCTGGACCGCAATGCCAAAACCGTACAGCTCGCCGCCAGCCACGACCAGGCCAGCCAGGAGATCACGCCAGCCCAGACCTTGGCCTGCGACACCCTGGTGATCTCCGTCGGCAGCCAGACCAACGACTTCGGCACACCGGGCGCCGACGCGCACAGCATCAAGCCGGACACTCCGCAGGTGGCGCGGCGTTTCAACGAGCAGTTCATCGACGCTTTCAGTCGGGCACAGGCCGCCTGCCAGCAAGCGATGCATCTGGCGCGGTCGCGGCCCGACCTGATGCAGGGCGGGCGGGTCGCGCGGTTTGTCTTCAACGACAGGGGCTCGCTGGTGTCGCTATCGGAATCGTCGGCGGTCGGCAGCCTGATGGGCAGCCTGACGAAAGGCAGTTTTTTTGTCGAGGGCGTGCTGGCACGCCGGATGTACTGGAGCCTGTACAAACAACATCAGCTGGCGCCCGGCGGATGGCGCAAAACCGCGTTGATCACCCTGTCGGAATGGATAGACCGGCCGCACCGCCCACGCATCAAGTTGCACTGATAATTACGCCACCCCAAACCCACCCAGAGGAGCTAAAGCCATGGCAAAAGGTCAGCAAAACAACAACAAGATGGTGAAGAAACCGAAGAAAGATTCGTCTCCGCCCAGAACCGTTTCTCCCGACGCCGTGCGGCCCACGGTGGTCACCCAGGTGCCGGTGCGCGGCAAGCTGAAAAACAAATAATCGCGGATGACCGAGCGCGCCACTCCGGCCCAGCCAGCCCTTGCAATACAGCCAGCCAATCCGCTGCACGGCGTCACGCTTGAAGCCATCGTCACCGCTTTGGCCGCGCACTACGGTTGGGACGAATTGGGCCAGCGCATCGCGATTCGCTGCTTCGTCAGCGAGCCCAGCGTGGCCTCAAGCCTGAAGTTTTTGCGCAAGACGCCCTGGGCGCGCGAGAAGGTCGAGAGCCCGTATTTGTTCATGCTGCGCCAGCAACGGCGCGGCGGCAAGGTATGAACGGCTCGTGACGGTCTGATCAAGGTTTCGTGAGGACCTGTTGAAGGTCTTTTTGAAGGTCGCGTGAAGGCCTGACGTTTTCCATTCCGGCCTGGTGCAGGCCATAAACCCGCAGCCCGGCAAATCCATATTTCAGGGAGCTCCCATGTTCAAAACCCGTGTTCCGAATCTGCTTAAAACGACCTTGCTGCTTTCGGCGATGGCGGCCCTCGCGCCTTCTGCCCAGGCCCAGGCCTTCGACGTGGTGCGGCTGTACGGCGCCTCGGTGGCAACCGACACCGGAACCGTGGGCGGCGCTTTCGTTGCGGGTCGGCAGTACGCCGGCTCGCGCGAGCACCGCTACATGCTGGTGCCGTTGATCGACTACCAGTGGAAAAGCGGCTGGTTCGCTGGCACCTTGAACGGAATCGGCTACGACTTTTCCCGTCGGCCCGACATGAACTACGGCCTGCGGCTGACCGCCGACCTCGGTCGTCTCGAAGAACGCTCGGTGGCGTTGCGCGGCTTGGGCGATATCGACATCCGGCCCGAAGCCGGTGCCTTCTTCAACTACTACGTGTCGCCTCAGGTGGCGCTGACCTCCTCGCTGCGTTACGGCTCGGGCAACGAACGCAGCGGCATGGTGATTGACATTGGCGCGGCTTACTCCGCGATGCTGGCACCGCAGTGGCGCGTCGGCCTCGGGGTAACCGGCAGCTATGTCAATGCCGACTACATGCAGGCGTATTTCGGCGTGACCCCGACGCAATCGGCCCGCAGCGGCTACGCCATCACCACCCCGTCGGCCGGTCTGCGCGACATCCGTGCCAGCGCCGCCCTGACCTACCTCATCAGCCCCCGGGTGTCGGTCACCACCGGAGTTTCGGCCAGCAGCCTGCTGGGCGACGCCAAAGACAGCCCGCTGCTCCGCGAGCGCAATGCGGTGAGCGGGCTGGTGTCGGTTTTGTACCGGTTCTAGGGTCACCCGGGCATGGACGCTGCCGGCATGAGGGCAAGCCAGCATGACCGCTGACGCGCCCTGTTCCTGGTCGCTCTCTTTCTGCCAGCCTGCGACTCTGCCCGACGCCGCTGCCCTGACGATCGTCCCTGTGGGCGAAAGCCTGCTGGTGCTCGACAAACCGGCCGGTCTGCTCGCGGTGCCGGGTCGTGGTGAAGACAAGCAGGACTGCCTGAGCCGCCGCGCTCAGGCGCTGTTCCCCGACGCGCTGATCGTTCACCGGCTCGACATGGCGACCTCAGGCTTGATGCTGATGGCACGCGACGCCGCGATGCAGCGGGCGCTCAGCAAGCTGTTCGAGCAACGCGAGGTCCACAAACGCTACACCGCCGTGGTCGAGGGGCAGCTCGTCAACCCCGACCCGCTAAACGGCTGGCAGCACATCGACCTGGCGATTGCCGCAGACTGGCCACGCCGGCCGCTGCGCATCATCGATGCGTCTGGCAAGCCAAGCCAGACCCGCTGGCGCGTGATGGGCTTCGATGCGCACACCCACACCAGCCGCGTTGAACTCGAGCCAGTCACCGGCCGCTCGCACCAATTGCGGGTGCATCTGCAGGCCATCGGCCACCCCATCGTCGGCGACGCGCTGTATGCGCCGGAAGCGGTGCAGCGCAAGGCCGGGCGCCTGCTGCTGCATGCCGGCGCGCTGGGCTTTGCGCATCCGCTCACGGGTGAAGCACTGGGCTTTCAAAGCGAGCCTGGTTTCTGAAACGAGGCTCTACCGAGGCCCGATCGCGATGGTGAAAACGCTTCGCCGCCCGCGGGCAGTGAGCTATGTTCGGCAGTGTCAATGACGAGGCAATGCGTTGGCAGTGCGAAGGCCCTACGATGCGGGACACCCGCAGAATCCGACCATGTTCACCGGAGCCAGGCATGCTAGAAAAACCCGTCGATTTCCCCCAACGCCCAGTGGCTCCCGTCCGGCAACCCGTGCTGCTTCAACGCCGGCTGATCACTGCCGCACTCGTCGCCGCGCCCGCATTCTGGCTGGGCGCCCGCGCACAGCCTGTCTCCGTCCGACGTGCCACGCCGACACAAACCGAAGGCCCGTTTTACCCGGTCAAGCTGCCGGCCGACGCGGACTTCGATCTGCTGCGTCACGGCAACCTGAGCTACGCCAAAGGCGAGCCGAGCTGGCTGGAGGGCAGCGTGACGGATTTGCAAGGTGGGCCGGTCAAAGGTGCCCATGTCGAAATCTGGCAGTGCGACCACGCCGGCCACTACGACCACCCCGGTGACGGCGGCCGGATTGATGCGGCCTTTCAGGGCTTTGGCCGGGTTGCGGTGGACCAGCAAGGGCGCTACCGCTTTCGCACGATCCGCCCGGTCGCCTACGGCGGCCGCACGCCGCACATTCACGTCAAGGTCAAACTGGGTGCGCGTGCGCTGCTGACGACCCAGGCTTACGTCGCGGGCGAGCAGCTAAATGCGCGCGACTTTTTGTGGCGCAATTTGCCGGAAGACGCGCGCAGTGCGTTGACGGTTCCGTTTGCCCCGTCTGGCGACGGCTTGCGCGCCGTTTTTCAGATCGTGGTGGACGCCTGATGCGCTTTGACCACCTGACTGCCTACCCCGCCGACGCGGCCGCAGACGCCGCAGCCAGCGTTTCTTCGTCGGGCATGTCGGCAGTCTGAAGAATCTGGTAGATCTCGTCCTTGGTTTTAAGGCGCTGCTTCTTCAACTCTTCCAGAGCTGCGTCGGTGATGACCCCCAAGCCCCCTTCGTACTTGGTGATCGCGTGGTTTTCTTCTTCGTATTGGGTGAACAGCTTCGAGAAATGCTTGTCGGCCAGCTTCAGCGCACGCATTTTCTCCACATGTTCGGGGAATTCGTGGGACAGGTCGTGATTGAGAAGTTCCATTGGCGCTCCAGTTAAAACCCACAGGCTACGGGAGCAGTCGCTAATCCCGAATAACCAATACCGGCAAATGCGTGTGGGACAAAACCTGCGAAGTCACGCTGCCCAGCAGCAGTTTCTCCAGCCCGCGCCGGCCGTGTGAACCCATGACGATCAAATCGGCGCCGACCGCGGCGGCGGTCTCCAGAATGCCGCGATATACCGCGTGCCCTTCGACCAGCGAAGTGGCAATCGTCACACCCTGCCTTTCGAAAACCGCTCGCGTTGCCTTGAGGGCCTGCTCGGCCTCCAGGCTGGCAGCTTCAAGGTACTCGGCTTGACCATAAGAAAAATCGGCCCCGACGCCCGAAAAAGCATACGGGTCCACCACGTAAATCGCCGTCACCGTGCTGCCGCATGCCTGCGCCAGGCCCAGCGCCTTTTGTACCGCCTGGCCCGAACTGGAAGAGCTGTCAACCGGCACCAGAAGATGCTTGAACATGATGGGACTCCTTGCAACAGACCATTGCCTCCATTCTGGACATCGCGCTATGGCCGGTCAATACCGTTCTCATGGCCCCACAGCAGCGCAACGCGCCGCTACTTGGCCTTGATGTTGGCCGACCTGGCCAGTTGCGCATAGCGCGCCAGATCGCTTTGGATCAGTTGCGCGAGGTCGGCGGCGTTGCCGGAGTAGGCCTCGACACCGGCCGCCGAAAGACCGTCCAGAACCGCAGGTTCGGCCAGCCCCTTCCGGACATCGGCGGCGATTTTGGCAACCCCATCGGCCGAAAGACGGGCCGGCCCCATCAATGCGCACCAGATTGAAAAATCGAAGGGCTTGAGACCCTGCTCTTCAAACGTGAGGACTTGCGGCATCAGCCAATAACGGCCCGCAGTAGGCAGCAATGGGGCAAAAAAATGCAACTTTACGGCGGCTCCCTTTAGAGGGTCGTGCCTGGTCCGTACGGCGTCTCTTGCTGCAGCGGCCCGACAGACTGGCACCAGAGGTCCCAGGCCCGCTGGACCTGACTTTCGGTGCTGGCCGCCGCCAGCGCGGCTTCTGCTTCGGTCAAAAAATTGATGGCGCCCAGCGCAGCCGCCTGCAGTTTCAGTTTGGCGTTGACCTCGGCGTAGATCGCGGGGTACACCGCCAGTTCAATGGACGGGGCAGTGGTGGCTGGCCAGCGCCGCAGCCAATGCCTTGCCCAGGCCGCTGTCCCGAATCAGCATATCGGTGTTGCCACCGACCTCGCGAATTTCGAACAGCGCCGAACCGCTGCCCAGAAACCCGCTCATGTGAAAGGTCGGTCTAAGGCGCTGGCCGGTCACGCCAAACGGGATCACGCTTTGCGAATGGCTGTGCACCACCGACATCACATCAGGCCGGGCCCGGTAGATCTCACTGCGGATAAAACGCTCCAGGTACGAGCGCTTGTCGGTCGGCGCGGTCGGGTTGCCGTCGAGGTCTTAGGTCAGATGTCCTTTGGCCGAACCAGGCCGGAGGCGCGGTTGCAGGACAGCAAAAAATGCTCTGGCGAGGTCGCATGCCGCACGCTGATATGGCCGAGCCATCGACGATGTCCTGCTGGTAGAGGATGCGGTTGGCGAGGGCCAGCTTTTCAAGCACGGCCGGGTCGGGCTCTGGTGGCATGGAGCGGTCTCGGCAAAGCGGGCCGTCGGTCGGGGCGGTCGCGGGGGCCGTCGCCCTGAGTGTAGGCACCGACCGGGCGATTCCGGGTGGGCTTGCGGGATGGATGTCCCCCGGGTTCACGGTCACTTGCGGGCTCCATCAAGCCCGCTTTCAGGCCTCGATCTTCACGCCCTTCCAGAAGGCAACGTGGCCCTTGATGTTCGTGGCCTCGGGTTTCGGGTCCGGGTAGTACCAAGCGGCATCGGTGTTCATCTCGCCATTGACCAGCAGCGAGTAGTAGCTCGCCTGGCCTTTCCATGAGCACATGGTGTGGTGATTGCTGAATGTCAAATGGGCCCGGTTCAGCGAGGCTTCGGGGAAGTAATGGTTGCCTTCGACGACTTCGGTAGTGTCGCTTTGTGCGATGACGGCACCGTTCCAGACTGCTTTCATATGACCTGCCTTTTCTTGGGTTTGGGTTTGGATTGGGGTAGCTTCGATGCTACCCCTTACCGCCAAAGCCGGCAGCGCAGTCTGAGCATCCAGTGCGCGCACCCATCAAAAAAAAACCGGCCTTGCAGGCCGGTCGCGGCTGGAAGCAAAAAGACTTCCCGCCAGGGCTCCTGACATGCAAGGCTCAGTCGTGGTCTTTTTTGCCCTTGCCCTTGTTATTGCGATGACCATCGTCGTCACGGCCGCCCCGGTAATCGGAGTCGTCGTTGCGGCGAGTTTGTTTGTCGTGGCGGCGGCTCTCGTATTCGTACCGTTTATGGCTATCCCGGCCGTATTCGTCGTCGCCGGCTACCCTGAAAAAGTACACCTCTCGGCCGCAGGCGTCGTAGCGGGCGCAGTGTTTGGACCACTTCTTCGCATGGCCTGGCGGCACATGCAGGTAAAGCGGCTGCTGCACATACACCGCCGGGCGCTGAATGATCACCGGCTGCGCGTAAATCAGCGGCGGTGGCCTGGAGTTGCCAATCTCGATGCGGCCGTACACGCCGGGGCTGATGGCGCCTTCCAGCGAGCCGCTGATATTGGGCAAACCCGGCGGCCTTGGCGGCATCGGCAACTGCGCGTAGGCGGTGGAAGCCAGCAGGGCCGAAAGCGCCAGCACGCGTGCCAGCCAGTTTGGGGTTTTTTGGGTCATGAAATCCTCCTTGTTGCAGGTTTAACTCCCCAGCCGCGCTTTGCGTTGACCGGGACCCGGCCCTCTGGCCAACGCGGTGCAACTGGAGATGCTCTGTTTGTAACCAGACGCACACACCGCGACTGTTTGAATTAGTGAGAATTGTAAGAAAACCAGATAAATTTGGCATAGGCGCCACGTCATCGCGCTTTTGAGCAGATCTCAAGCCCGGTCGGCGTGGTCGTAGCGCTGGCCAGCGTCAGTTGGCCGCCCCCTTTAGCGAAAGCGCTCGCGCGCCAGAGCAGCACCCAGACCCAGCGCCTGCAGCTTTTTCAGCGCAATCGTCCGGTCCATCGGCGCCATGCCGCAGTTGGTGCAGGCCACCAGACGATTTTTGGGCACGTACTTCAGCGCCTCGCCGATGGTGTCGGCAATCTGCTCGGGCGTCTCCACCACGTCGCTGGCCACGTCGATGACGCCGACCATCACGTCTTTGCCTTCGAGCAAAGCCATCAAATGCGGCGGCACATGCGAGTGGTAGCACTCCAGGCTGACCTGCTGGATGCTGCTTTTGGCGAGCGCGGGCAAGATCTGTTCGTACTGGCGCCACTCGTCACCGAGCGTTTTCTTCCAGTCGTCGTTGGCCTTGATGCCGTAGCCGTAGCAGATGTGAACCGCCGTAGTGCAGCTTAAGCCCTGCGCGGCGCGCTCCAGCGCCTTTACGCCCCAGTCGGCCGCGTCTTTCATATACACATTGAAGGCCGGCTCATCGAACTGGATGATGTCCACCCCGTCGGCCTGCAAAGCCAGCGCTTCCTGGTTCAGCAACTCGGCAAACTCCATCGCGAGCTTCACACGGTCGCCATAAAACTGGTCGGCGACGGTATCGACGATGGTCATCGGGCCGGGCAGCGTGAACTTGATTTTCTTTTTGGTGTGGGCGCGCAGCAGCCGGGCTTCGGCGGCATGCACCCGGCACCTGAGCCTGAGCGTTGCAACGACTTGCGGCACCATCGCGTCGTAACGGTTGTCGCGTATGCCCATCTTGACCTTGTGCTCAAAGTCAATACCCTCGACCTGCTCCAGAAAGCCATGCACGAAATGCTGGCGCGACTGCTCGCCGTCGCCGATCACGTCCAGCCCGGCGTCTTCCTGCGCCTTGATCCACAGCAGCGTGGCATCGAGCTTGGCCTGCTTCAGTTCGTCGCCTTCGGCCTTCCACTGCGGCCAGAGTTTGTTCGTTTCTGACAGCCAGGCCGGCTTGGGCAGGCTGCCGGCGATGGCGGTGGTGAATAGCTGGGTGCTCATGGGGTGTCCTGAATAATAAAAGTGGGCAGCTTGATGCGGGGCGCTCGCGTTTGTACCCCAAGGACTTTCTGCATACTCCCTGCGGGCTGTCATCACG
>JAJAYS010000024.1 GCA_026786065.1 Polaromonas sp. | reverse complement strand
GGTTGTCAAGGACATCACCAACCTGATCCCCGACTACATGGTGATGGGGGAGCGCGGTATGGCCGACATGGCCGAGATGGACATGCCTCTACCGGATAACACCGAAAAAATGATGACCGGCGAAGGTCCGTTCGGCTCGGTCGAAATGGGCGGCATGTTCAGCATGGTGAAGGTGCGCGCCGACCAGAAACCCGGGGACTACAAGGACCCCGGCTGGTACAAGCATCCGCCCGGCACCGTCGCGCACGAATGGACCGGCGCATTGCCCGACCCGACGCGTTTTTCGTCAGAAGGGGGGCAGGCCATGGAAGCCAGGAACATGCCGGCGACCGAAGTCGAAGTCCAGGTTCGCAAGCCTGTGATGGGCGGCGGCGCAGGCAGCAACAAAACAAACATGGGGGACATGAAGCATTAACAATATTGAAACACCCTCGACGAATGCGCCAGCCAAAATTTCAGGCTGGCTCGCACCTTTCCAAATTTTCCACTTCACTTGAAAGAGATTCCATGAAAACACGTACCCTCGTTCTCGCCTCAGCTGGCTTTCTGATGGCCTGGTCTGCAATGGCGGCCGGCAAGCACGAAGGCGGTCATGCCGAAGCCGCAATCGGCAAGCCCGGTGTCGCGGCCAATGTGAGCCGCAGCATCAACATCGACATGAAGGACGACATGCGCTTTCACGCGTCGAGCTTTAGCGTCAAGCAGGGCGAAACCATTCGCTTCGTCGCCAAAAATTCAGGCAAGGTCAAACACGAAATGGTGCTCGGAACAAAAAAGGAACTGATGGAGCATGCCGAACAAATGAAGAAGAACCCGGAAATGGAGCATGACGACGCCAACATGGTCACGGTGGCGCCCGGCAAAAGCGGCGAGATCATCTGGCAGTTCACCTCGGCCGGCAAGGTCGATTTTGGCTGCCTGCAGCCCGGCCATTTCGACGCGGGCATGAAGGGGCTGGTCAACGTCGCCAGCGCCAGCGGCGTCAAGACATTGCAACAGGCACCGGGAAAGGCAGACAAGCATGGCGCGCACTGAAGTCGGGTCGCGGGCCCGGTCGCTATCGCGGCGTGCAACGTTGAAGCTGTCACTGTCGGCGTTGGGGCTGACCACCTTCGGCATGCCACTGCTTGCGCAGTCAGGCTCGCGGGCCACTGAGATCACCGTCTGGAAAGACCCGTCCTGCGGCTGTTGCGGTGACTGGGTCGCGCATTTGCAGCAGAACGGTTTCCAGGTCGAGGTTCACAACACCGGCAACGCGGACGCACGCCAAAGGCTGGGCGTACCGCAGAAGCTGGGCTCCTGTCACACGGCGCAGATTGCCGGCTATGCAATAGAAGGCCACGTGCCGGCGCGGGAAGTCCGGCGGCTGCTGAAAGAGCGCCCACGCGCGCTGGGGCTGGCCGTGCCCGGCATGCCGGTCGGCTCACCCGGCATGGACGCACCCGAATACGGCGGGCGAAAAGACCCGTTCGACGTGCTGCTGATCGAGCTCAATGGCAGCACCCGCAACTTTCAAAGCTATCACCGCAGTTAAGGCGTGGACGCCCCTTTTTTTGTTCCCTGCTCCCTGCTCCCTGCTCCCTGCGCCCTGCTCTTTGTTACCTGTTCTCAAACTATTCTTGAAAGAATGACGATGAAAAACTTCAGATCCCTGTTTTTGGTTTCCGCCATGTTCGCCGCCGCTGGTTCGGCGTATTCAGCCGGTCACGCGGGCGCCCCGATGGGTGCGGGCAGCGTGACAAAAGACATGCCGATGACTATGGGTGAAAGCAAAAAAGACATGCCGATGGCCGGTGGCATGACAGAAGGCGAGATTCGCAAGGTTGATGTGGAAGGCAAAAAAATAACCATCAAGCACGCCGAGATAAAAAATCTCGACATGCCGCCCATGAGCATGGTGTTTCAGGTCAAAGACCCGGCCATGCTGGACAAAGTCAAGGCCGGCGACAAGGTCCGGTTTAAAGCAGAAAAGGACGGTAGCGCCATCGTTGTGACCGAGATTCAGCCGGCGAAATAATCCAGATTCCGCCAATAGACGGCAGAGAGAACCTGGCCGCGAGACGGCCGGGCGCCACGGTCGACGACCACGTCGTGCGCAGGTCACGACTTTCTTTGCAACCTTGAGGCTCTCAAGGTAGATCATGCGGACGGTGTTGCCAGGTTTCCTGCGCGTGCCCTGGTTGGCAACCAGCAACCCGATGGAGTCAGGGGTGGCATACAGCTGGATCGGCACCGCTCCGACGACGACCGTGCGGATTACCTTGTGCGTGACGGGTTCGATCACGGCGACCGCGTTTTCCTCCAACAGCGAGACAAAAACAAAACGCCCGTGTCACGTGAAACCGACTTGCGCCGCACTCTTGCCTGTTGGCAGTTGCGCGACCTCCTTATGGCAGGCGGTGTCGCTGATCGACACGGTTCCTTAGCTTTCACGTCTCATCCGATGTCAGTCTTTTGGCGGCGATACGATTAGAACAGCGGACTCACACACGTCTGTTGCGCAGGCGCAAAGCGTTGCCGATCACCGACACCGAGCTCAAGCTCATGGCCAGCGCTGCAATCAGCGGCGACAGCAGCCAGCCGGTCATCGGATACAGCACACCAGCGGCAATCGGGATGCCCAGCGCGTTGTACAAAAAGGCAAACATCAGGTTTTGCTTCATGTTGCCCACGGTCGCTTCCGACAGCGCACGCGCAATCGAAATCCCGCGAAGATCGCCCTTGACCAGCGTGATTTGCGCACTGTTCATTGCCACGTCTGTCCCGGTGCCCATAGCCACGCCGACATCGGCCTTGGCCAGCGCCGGCGCATCGTTGATGCCGTCGCCGGCCATGGCCACGACGCGGCCCTCCTTTTGCAGCCGCTCAACCAGCAGCAGCTTGTCCGCAGGCTTGACCTCGCCATGCACCTCATCGATGCCCAGCCGCGCGGCCACAGCCTTGGCTGTGGTCAGGCCGTCGCCAGTGGCCATGACAATGCGCAACCCGGCAGCTTTCAGAGTCGCCAGCGCCTCGGGCGTGCTGGCCTTGATCGGGTCAGACACCGCCAGCAGGCCCATCAGCTTTCCATCCGCCGCAAGGTGCATCACGCTGGCGCCTTCCGCCCGCAAAGCCTCGGCCTGCGGCACCAGGTCGGCGACCGAGACGCCGATTTGCTCCATCAGCCTGCTATTGCCCAGCGCCAGCTGACGGCCCGCAACCTGCCCGCGCACCCCAATGCCCGAGGCGGAATCGAAATTTTCCGGCTTGTCCAGCGTCATGCCGCGCTCGCGGGCGGCACGCACAATGGTTTCGGCCAGCGGGTGCTCACTGCCCTGGTCCAGGCTGGCAGCCAGACGCAGCACCTCGTCGGCTTCAAACCCTGGCGCCGGAACCGCACGGTCGAATGCCGGACGGCCCTCGGTCAGGGTGCCGGTCTTGTCGATGATGAGGGTGTCGATCTTGCGCAGGTTCTCAATGGCTGCTGCATCGCGGAACAGCACGCCTTGCGTGGCGCCGCGCCCGGTGGCGACCATGATCGACATCGGTGTTGCCAGGCCCAGGGCGCACGGGCAGGCGATGATCAGCACCGACACGGCATTGATCAGGCCAAACACCCAGCTGGGCTCAGGTCCGAAAAATCCCCAAATCAAAAAGCTCAGCACAGCAATGCTGACGACGGTGACGACAAAGTAACCGGCCACCACGTCGGCCATGCGCTGCATCGGCGCCCTGGAACGCTGGGCCTGGGCGACCATCTGCACGATCTGCGACAGCATGGTGGCCGCGCCGACGTGTTCTGACCGCATGACCAGCGCGCCGCTGGTGTTGAGCGTGGCGCCGATCACCTTGTCGCCCACACGTTTGGCGACCGGCATCGGCTCGCCTGTCAGCATGGATTCATCCACCGAGCTGCCGCCGTCAGTCACGATTCCATCCACTGGCACTTTCTCGCCAGGGCGCACGCGCAGCAGATCACCCACATGCACATGGGTTAGCGGGACATCCTCTTCGGAGCCGTCATCCCGGATGCGGCGTGCGGTCTTGGGGGCCAAACCCAGCAGCGACTTGATGGCGGCTGAAGTCTGCGATCTGGCCTTGAGTTCGAACACCTGCCCCAGCAGCGTGAGCGAGATGATGACTGAGGCCGCTTCAAAGTACACGGCCACGCGTCCCATCGAGATGAACGAGTCCGGAAACACCTGCGGAGTGGCGGTCGCCACGACGCTATAGACAAAAGCAGCGCCGGTTCCCAGAGCGATCAGCGTCCACATATTGGGGCTGCGATTCACCACGGATTGCCAGCCGCGCGAAAAGAATGGCCACCCGGCCCAAAGGACGATGGGGGTTGCGAGCACCAGTTCGACCCAGCTTTGCACGGCCATGTCCATCCACTGGAGGCGGTGACCAAACATGGCAAGTGCAAAGACCACAGCCGTCAGCGGCAAGGTCCACCAGAAGCGGCGCTGAAAGTCGCGCAGCTCGGGGTTCTCATCGTCGTCGAGTGCCGGCAGCAAGGGCTCCAGCGTCATGCCGCACTTGGGGCAGTTGCCGGGTCGGTCCTGGCGTATCTCCGGGTGCATCGGACAGGTGTAAATAGTGCCGGCCGCTACTGGCGTCGTATCGACCGTTGGCGAGGGCGCAAGGTATTGCAGCGGGTTCGCCGCAAACTTGCCCTGGCACTTCGCGCTGCAAAAATAGTAGGGCCGACCCTCATGGGTCAGCTGGTGCGGCGACTGCTCGATGACCGTCATGCCGCACACCGGGTCTTTGAGATCGGTTGGCGAGGATGATTTGGCTGCAGCGCCGCCGCTGTGCTGCTGATGCGTTTTCATGTCCATGTTGTTATTCCCTGGCCAGCGTTGCCACAAGCCTGCAATCGGATTACCTGACAGGCGCGGCCGGCATCCGGTCCATCATCATTTTCATCATGGTCTGCATCATCTCCATGCGTTTTTCCATCATCTGATGGCGCGCCCCCATCTCGCCGGTCATGCCCTGCATGCCGCCCATACCGCCCATACCGCCCATGCCACCCTTGTTGGCGGCGGACATTTCCCCCATCATGGTCATGCCGTCCTGCATGGTTTTCATGTGCTCCGCCATCAGCTTGCTACGCTCTTCGGGCGTCTTGGCGTTCATCATCTTTTCATGCATACCCTCCATGGACTTCATCTGCGCGTCCATCCGGGCCATGTGGTCCGGTTTGGCCATGCTTTGGGGGGCTCCGGCCCCCATCGGCATCATCGGGGTGTTGCTGCACGCCACCAGCGTGATGACGGAAGTGAGGGCCAAGGCAAGGGGGACAGATCGAAAATGGGTCATGACAGATTCCTGATTAAACGAAAGGTGTGAAATGGATGCTGTGGATACGCCGCGACACCGAGGCCATATCCGGGTAGCTCACGCTGTGTGAGCCAGAAGTAAAAAGGCGATTCAGACTGCGCGCCAAGGGGGCCGCTAGAGCGCCAGGCGCGAGTAGCGGACCCGGATCGGCCTGTCGGGCGCGACGGGCTGCATGGTGTCCATCCTGCGCGGTAGCGGCGCCGCATCGTCAGAGGTAATCCACAGGACCGCCACAAGAGTTGCGGGACCAGGTTCGGCATGGATGATCGTCAAATCCTGCTTCTGTAAAGCACGCGAACCCTCGTCGCATACTTTCAGGCAGGGCATTTTGGCGGGATGCGATGCGTCGTCATGTTCGGCCACGGTTACAGAATGGGCCGACCACGGGACTGGCGCATGCTCAACCTCTGAAGACCCCGCCAGAGCAACGGGAGCATGCGTCATATGCGCCTCCAGCAGACAGGCATTCGCGACCCCTGAAGCCAGCGCAAATAACCACATCAGCAGCATCACCAATGCGGTGTTGCGCCTGATGAGGGTAGTGTTGAAGTGGTTCATCTTGTGCAGACCGGCAGACAGTTCAGCCTCCTCCGGCTTGTTGGCCCGTGCTGATCTACGTCAAACGAATGCTGCTTTCAGGGACTTGCCGGGAGCCGCTGTACAAGGGGGTGGCCGCGCCCCAAGGAACACACAGGCTGCAATACGGCGGCTCGCGTAACGATACTGTTTCAACCGTTTCCCCCCGGTTGTCAGAGACAACCGCCC
>JAJAYS010000023.1 GCA_026786065.1 Polaromonas sp. | reverse complement strand
GCCCAGACCCAGAATAAGAGTGTGCGTGGCCACGGCCGGATTCATCGCAATTTAAGGGTCGAAAGACCCACCAGGCACAGCAGCATGGTGATGATCCAGAAACGCACCACGACTTGCGTTTCCTTCCAGCCGCTTTTCTCAAAGTGGTGGTGCAGTGGCGCCATCTTGAACAGCCGGCGACCGGTACCGTGGCGCCGTTTGGTGTACTTGAAAAACACCACCTGCAGCATTACCGACAGCGCCTCGACGACGAAGATGCCGCCCATGATGGCCAGCACAATCTCCTGGCGCACGATCACCGCGATGGTGCCCAGCGCCGCTCCGAGCGCCAAAGCACCGACATCCCCCATGAAAACCTGAGCCGGGTGGGTGTTGAACCATAAGAAAGCAAGACCGGAACCGGCCATTGCCGAGCAAAAAATCAGCAGCTCACCCGAGCCCGGAATGTGCGGAAACAGCAAGTATTTGGAATACACCGCGCTGCCGGTCACATAGCTGAACACGCCGAGCGCCGAGCCGACCATGATGACCGGCATGATCGCCAGTCCATCAAGGCCATCGGTCAGGTTGACCGCGTTACTGGATCCGACGATCACCAGATAAGTCAGGATGACAAAGCCGAATACCCCAAGCGGGTAGGTGACTTCCTTGACGAAAGGCAGCAACAAACCGGCCTTTGGCGGCAGATTCACATCAAAGCCGGAGCGGACCCAGCCGACGAAAAGCTCCAGCACCCGGAGGTTGGAGCTCTCCGAGATGCTGAAAACGAGATACAGCGCAGCAATCAGTCCAATCACCGACTGCCACAGGTACTTTTCGCGTGAGCGCATGCCTTCCGGATCTTTGAGCACGACCTTGCGCCAGTCGTCCGCCCAGCCGATGGCACCGAATCCCAGGGTTACGATCATCACGATCCAGACGAAGCGATTGGTGAGATCGGCCCATAGCAAAGTCGATACCCCAATCGCCAGGAGGACCAACACCCCCCCCATCGTCGGTGTCCCGCTTTTGCTCAGGTGCGTCTGCATCGCGTACTCCCGAATCGGCTGACCGATCTTCAGCGAAACAAGGCGCCGGATTACGAATGGCCCGGCGACCAGTCCAATCAACAGCGCGGTCAGTGCGGCCATCACGGCGCGCAAAGTCAGGTACTGGAAAGCCCGAAAATAGCTGAACTCGGGCGAAAGAGTCTGAAGCCATTGGGCCAGATTAAGAAGCATGCCCGACCTCCACCATGCCGGAATTGCCGCAATCTTCAATGGCGCGCACGACCCGTTCCATTTTCATGAAACGCGATCCCTTGACCAACACGCTGGCAACCCGGGGCAATTCGGCCAGCACGGCAGCGACCAGCGCTTCGCCGGACTCGAAGTGCTGTGCGCCTGCAAAGCAGCTTGCAGCCTGCGCCGACTGGGCACCAAGGGTGAACAGTTCTTCGATCCCGGCAGCCTGCGCCTGCTCCCCTGCTTCCGCATGGAACATCGGACCGCTAGCGCCAACTTCGCCCATGTCGCCCATCACCAGCAGGCGGGGTGCCGGCAACTCGGCCAGCACCGAAATAGCCGCGCGCATGGAATCCGGATTGGCGTTGTAGCTGTCATCAACCAGGGTCACAGTCCGCCCGCCGACGACCAGCTGCCGGGACCGCGAGCGCCCGTTGACCGGCAAAAAAGTTGCCAAACCCGACGCAACGCAGGCCAGAGGCACGCCGACAGCCAGCGCGCAGGCAATGGCCGCGAGTGCGTTTTTCACGTTGTGACGACCGGCGATGCGGAGCAGAAACTCGACCGGGCCTGCCGGCGTGTCTGCGACGACCTGCCAACCCTCACCGACCCACAGCGCGTCTCTGACCGAGACATCTGCAGGACTGGTCAAGCCGAAGGTCAATATCCGACGCTTGCCAACCAGCTGGTGCCACATCCCCGCGTAAGCATCATCAGCAGGAAACACGGCAGTCCCATTGAGCCCCAGCGCGGTCAGCACCGAGCCGTTTTCGGCGGCAACGGCCTCAACCGAATGCATGAACTCGAGGTGTTCGCGTTGCGCGTTGTTGACCAGTGCCACCGTCGGCCGAACCATCGCCGCCAGATGGGCTATCTCACCAGGGTGATTCATCCCGAGCTCGACCACGCCGACACGGTGCGCGGCGCGCAGACGAAGCAGCGTTAACGGCACACCGATGTCGTTGTTCAGATTGCCCTGAGTCGCAAACGCTGCGGACGGATTCCAGGCACGCAAAATCGCAGCGATCATTTGCGTTACGGTGGTTTTACCGTTGCTTCCGGTCACTGCAATCAGCGGCAGGTCGAACTGCGACCGCCAACCTGCGGCGAGCTGGCCAAGGGCCAGCCTGGTGTCAGCGACCTGCAGGCCTGCCAGCCCGGCGTCGGTCAACCCCCGGCTTGCCAACGCGGCAACAGCACCGCTGGCTTGTGCGTGAACCAGAAAATCATTCCCGTCGAAGCGTTCGCCGTGCAAAGCGACGAACAGGTCGCCAGGCAGAATGCTGCGGGTGTCGCTGTGGACGCGCGCCAGCTGCAAACCCCCATCACCCACCAGCGCCGCGTCCGGCAGCCAGTGCATGGCTTGCTGCAGCGTCATCATCGGGTGCTCCGATCGGCAACGCATGCGGCACGAAGCGCGGCTTCGGCTTCAGCGCGGTCCGAGAAGACATGTCTGATACCGCCGAGGTCCTGATAGGACTCATGTCCTTTTCCTGCCAGAAGCACCACGTCTTGCTCCCTCGCCATTCCTATTGCGCCTGCAATGGCAGCTGCACGATCGGGATCGATCCGCACGGCAAGAGCATGCCGGAACCCCCGCTTCACGTCGGCAATGATCGCCATCGGCTCTTCAAGGCGCGGGTTGTCGCTGGTCAGCACGACCCGGTCTGCATGCCGCTCGGCGATGGCTGCCATCAGGGGCCTCTTGGTTCGGTCACGATCTCCGCCACAGCCAAACACGCACCAGATCTGGCCACCCCGGCTGATGGCCATCGGCCCAAGCGCCACGAGTACTTTTTCGAGTGCGTCCGGCGTATGCGCATAATCGATAACGACCAGTGGCGCCGACGGCGCCGACAGCAACTCCATGCGTCCAGGCACCGGGGCGAGACCGGCGCAGGCTGCGACCGCATCCCCTAGCGGGATCTGCAGGGCGCGCATGGATGCCACCGCACCAAGCAGGTTGGATATGTTGTAGCGGCCGACCATCGGCATCTCGACGGAAATTGCCTGGTCGCCCTCGACGATCTCAAAACCGATCCCCGCAGCACGATCCGTGATGTCGCAGGCGCGAATACGGGCCGCGCCGCTGATCGACACAGTCCACACATCCATGCCTGCAGACCGCAATTCGGCGTAGAGGACCAAACCTTTTGGATCGTCGATGTTCAGCACGCAGGCTTGCAGGTCCGGCCAGTTGAACAGAGCACGTTTGGCCTGCCAGTAATCGTCTAGCGTCCCGTGAAAGTCCAAGTGATCTTGCGTGAAATTTGTGAAGACGGCGACGCGAATCGACAAGGTGTCGAGCCGATGCTCCACCAGCCCGATGGACGATGCCTCGATGGCGCACGCCGAGAACCCCTCATCGACGAACCGCCGCAGCTGGCCGTGCAGACGCACCGGATCGGGCGTGGTCAGTCCGTTTTCCAGCATCGCACCCGGCTCCCCGATGCCAAGCGTGCCGACAACCCCGCAGCGCTTACCCAACCTGCTTAAAGCTTGCGCCAGCAACCAGGTGGTCGATGTTTTTCCATTGGTGCCCGTGACGGCGACCACGGCCAGCCGCTCGCTGGGTGTATCGAAATAGCATGACGCAATCGGCCCGAGCGCTTTTTTGAGGTGTGTGTAGGACGCGATGCGTTCACCGTGAAAATCAAAATCGGTCACCCCATTACGCTCAACCAGACACGCTAGCGCGCCCCGCTCCAGCGCAGCGTTGACGTAACGGCGACCATCGGCTTCAATGCCTGGCCAGGCAATGAAGCCGGCACCGCTCACCACCGCCCGGCTGTCGGTTGTGAGCGCACCCGCGACCCGCGCATGCAACCAGTCGGCCCCGTTCGCCGG
>JAJAYS010000022.1 GCA_026786065.1 Polaromonas sp. | reverse complement strand
TTGCTTGGGGCGGCCCGGCGCTGCGGCCTTTGGCCCCCCGGTCGCGCACTTCTCCGTTTTGCCTGAGGTATCGAAGGGTGCCTCCTGACGCGGACGCTTGCTCCGGCTGGCCTTTTGCCTTGCAGGTAGGGGGCGACTCACGGGATTCCGGGCCATGAAGCTGACGCACCGCCGCGCCGTGCTGTTGATGATCGCGGTCACGCTGATGTGGGCGACGGCCGGCGTCGTGACCCGGCATCTGGACGCCGCAGGCAGCTTCGAGGTTACGTTCTGGCGCAGCTTTTTCACTGCGCTGTCGCTGCTCGTCCTGCTCCCGTTGATCCAGGGACGGGCGGTATTCTCGAAAATTCGCCACGGTGGCGCTGCACTCTGGGTTTCGGGCCTGTGCTGGAGCGTGATGTTCACCGCTTTCATGCTGGCGCTGACGCTGACCACGGTCGCCAACGTGCTGGTCACGCTGGCGCTAGGGCCGTTCATGACGGCGCTGGCCTCGCGGGTGTTCATCGGTCACCGTATTCCCACGCGGACCTGGCTCGCCATCGCAGTGGCCAGCGTCGGCATCGCCTGGATGTACGGCGGTCAGGTTGACCTGAGCAGCCAACTCCCCGGCACGCTGATCGCGCTGCTGGTGCCGATTGCCGGGGCGATCAACTGGACGGTGGTGCAACACAGCCGTGCGCACGGCAAGAACATCGACCTGGTTCCGGCGGTGCTGGTCGGGGCGCTGCTTTCGTCGTTGCTGACCTTGCCGCTATCGCTTCCACTGCCGGCCACCCCGCACGACATCGGCCTGCTGGCGATTCTGGGTTTGTTTCAGCTGGCGATTCCCTGCGTGCTGGCGGTCTGGTGCGCCGGCGTTTTGAAGGCACCCGAGATATCCCTGCTGGCGCTGCTTGAAGTTATTTTTGGCATCCTGCTGGCGTGGGTAGGCGCTGGCGAGGCACCGGGCGCCAACGTGCTGACCGGCGGTACGCTGGTCCTTAGCGCGCTGGTCATCAACGCAATATTTGGATGGAAACAAAGAACATGAGTCAGAACATACACCCGGCAACCGAGATCGTCGCGGAGCGGCGAGGCGGTGCTGGGCTGATCACGCTCAACCGGCCCAAGGCGCTCAATGCACTGTCTCTTGCAATGGTCCGTGAGCTGAGCCGCATCCTGCTTGCCTGGCAGGGCGACCCCGAAGTCACGGTGGTGGCGATTCGCGGCAGTAACAAGGCCGGTCGCCCCGGCAGCGCAGACGCGCTTTTTGGCAGCTTTTGTGCAGGCGGTGACATCCGGTTTTTTCACCAGGCCGCACAGGCTGGCGCGGCTGGCGAGCTGGCGCTCGAAGACTTCTTCACTGAAGAGTACCGGCTGAACCATCTGATTCACCACTACCCCAAGCCGTACATCGCCTTTATGGATGGCGTGGTGATGGGCGGCGGCATGGGTTTGTCTCAGGGCTCGGCCTGGGTTGCGCCAAGCCAGTCACGGCAAGCTGGCGGCGGACATGTCCGCATCGTCACCGAGCGCACAAAAATGGCGATGCCGGAGCCGAACATCGGCCTGTTTCCGGATGTCGGCGGCGGCTATTTTTTGAGCCGCTGTCCGGGTCATGTCGGCGAATACCTGGCGCTGACGGGCCAGATCATCGGCGCGCCCGAGGCTTTGGCCTATGGCCTGGCGGACCTGCAAGTCGAATCGGCACAATTGGCCGGGCTTTGGGAGGCCTTGGGCAGCCCAGAGCTGGCAAGCGAGGCTGGTGCCAGCGCCTGGATCGCTACGAAACTTGTAGCTGCTGACGCCCGTATTTGCTCGTCAGAAAGCCGAATCGATGATATATTCTCACTGCCACGGGTCAAACACATCGTCGATGCGCTGGAGCGCCCCGGCGAACCATGGGCCAAGAAAGCCGCCGCGTCGATGCGCCGGTTTTCGCCCTTGATGCTGCATGTGACGCTGGAACAGATTCGCAAGGCCCGGAGCCTGCAGTTGGCCGACAACCTGCGCATGGAGCGCGATATGGTGTACCGCTGTTTTCATCCCGGGCCGGGCCGGGCGAGTGAAGCGGTCGAGGGGATTCGGGCCTTGGCGATCGACAAGGACTACGCGCCGAAATGGCAGCCGGCGCGCATCGAAGACGTCAAGCCCGGCATGACCGATGCGTTTTTTGCCAGCCCGTGGACGCCCGAGGCGCATCCGCTGCGCGAACTGCATGACGGCCCGGCGGCAATCAAACAGGCTGCCTAGCAGGCTCATCGTGCGTTTGGCCCGCCCCGTTGACCCAAGCGACCCTCCAGCGCTGACGGGGCGAGGTAGCGCGGTCGCCAGCGAAAGCTGGCGCGCCAGTCAGCGCGCTCTGGACTTCATGGCGCGCTCGACCTCGCGCTTGCCCTCACGGTCCTTGATGGTGTCCCGCTTGTCGTGTTCGCCCTTGCCCTTGGCCAGCCCAATCTCGCATTTGATCCGCCCGGCCTTCCAGTGCATGTTCAGCGGCACCAGCGTGAAGCCTTTCTGCTCGACTTTGCCGACCAGGCGGCGAATCTCCTCTTTGTGCATCAACAGTTTTTTGGTTCGCACCGCGTCCGGGCGCACATGGGTCGAGGCCGTGCCAAGCGGGTTGATCTGGCAGCCGATGATGAACAGCTCGCCCTCTCGTACCACCACATAGCCGTCGGTCAGCTGCACCTTGCCCTCGCGCACCGACTTCACTTCCCAGCCTTCGAGCACCATGCCGGCCTCAAAGCGTTCTTCGATGTGGTAGTTAAAAACGGCTTTTTTGTTGTCGGCAATCCGGGACGATGTGGCCTCTGCCTTGGCGGATGCCCTGACCGCCTTGATCGCCTTGGTATTGAGCTTGCCGGCCGCGGGCACCCCGGATTTGGGGGCTGGCGGTTTGGTTTTGGGTGCGTCGTGGGAGGTCATGGGCAATAGCTGGCGGCGGTCAGTCGATATTAAAGCGGCCCATACAATCGAACGCATGCCCCGCCTTGCATTGTATGAAGACCGTTAACAAGTCAGTGCTCATCTGGTACAGCGCGGCCGAAATGTTTGCACTGGTCACCGACATCGCCAGTTACCCGTCTTTTCTACCCTGGTGCGACCGGGCAAGCGTGCTGGAAGAGCACCCGGGTGGCATGACTGCCAAAATCGGCATTGCGCTGGCCGGCTTGCATCTGAGCTTCACGACCCGCAACACGCATGAGCAGGACCGCAAGGTTTCGCTGAAACTGGTTGAGGGGCCGTTTTCTAAATTTAGCGGCCAGTGGGATTTTTCCCCCGTTGGCGACGCCAGCGAGCGCGCCTGCAAGGTCGAATTGACACTGCGCTACGACTTCTCCAACATCGCCCTGGCGGCGGTCGTGGGTCCGGTTTTCGACAAGATCGCGGGCAGCCTGGTCGATGCCTTCGTCAAACGCGCAGCCCAAGTTTATGCCGCCTGAACAGGGTGTGGAGCAGACCGTGGTGGTGGTGTATTGCGATGCGCCCAGGCAGTCAAGCGAATGGGTGCTGAACCTGAAACCTGGCGAGACGGTTGCCGAGGCGCTTCATCGCAGCGTGTTTGCCAGCTTTCCAGAGCTGGATGCAAAGCTCATCAAGCTCGGCATCTGGGGCAAAAAAACCCGCTTTGGGCAGATCCTGCAGGCTGGCGACAGGCTTGAGGTGTACCGGCCGCTTCGGGTCGATCCGAAAGTGGCTCGGCGCGAGCGCTTTGACAAACAAGGCGCCAAAACTGCAGGCTTGTTTGCCGCGCGCCGGGTTGGCGGCAAGGCCGGTTACTGAGCCGGCCAGCATACAGGCCAGCGCCTGACCCCTGACCGCTATTGGCAGTTCGACTGGGCGATGCCCTGGGTGCGTTTTTTGGCCTCGGCGAGCTGGCTGTCGTCCATCATTTCGCGCTCACCTTTTGCATTGGTGCTGGCGATGCGGACGCCGGAGTCGAGCGTCCTGAGGTTGCGTTTGGCGGCATCGCAATTTTCAGCTTTTGCCTTGGCAACTTTCTCTTCACCGATTTTCTTTTTGGCCGCCGCTTCGTCGTCTGCCTGCTTTTTTCTGGCCTCGAGTTGTGGGTCTTTGCCGCCTACCTTGAGCGCCGCGGCGGCTTCGGCAACCGGAGCCTGACTCGGTAACGTAGCACTGCCGTCGGCTGCGGCGGCAGCGGGCAGGGCCTGCGCCATGTTTGGACGTTTGAGAATGTTCTTGTCTGGCGTTCCAGCCGGCGGCGCGAGGTCGCTGAATACTTTTTTCCCATCGGCATCCACCCATTGCCACTGGGCCAGCGCAGTCGATGCGACCAAGCCAGTCAGTAAAGCCACGGCGAGCGTCTTGAAGGCAGAGGTGAGGTTCATTGCGAAAGTGTAGCCCTGAGATACATTTTTCCCCTCGGAACCGGCGCGGTAACGGGCGTCGTGCCGATCTGTCCGGCGCGTTTTCGCAACGCTCCGGCCCCGGGCCTACCCCGACCTGAACCCGCCATTCCGGCCGAATCCCCAAGGGTACAATTTGTCATTTGGAGCCTTTCCTATGCGTTTACTCGGCAAAGCGCTCACCTTCGACGACATTTTGTTGGTGCCAGCGTACTCCCAGGTCCTGCCCAAGGACACCCAGCTTTCCACCCCGTTTTCCCGAAACATCCGCCTGAACATCCCGCTGGTTTCAGCGGCGATGGACACCGTCACCGAAGCCCGACTGGCGATTGCCATTGCGCAGGAAGGCGGCATCGGCATCGTCCACAAAAACCTCACGCCGCAACAGCAGGCCGCCGAGGTCGCCCGGGTCAAGCGCTACGAAAGCGGCGTGCTGCGCGACCCGGTCGTCATCACGCCCGAGCACACGGTGCGGCAGGTGCTGGCACTGTCCGAGCAGCTTGGCATCTCCGGTTTTCCGGTTTGCGATGCCGGCAAGGTGGTTGGCATCGTGACCAGCCGTGATCTCCGTTTTGAAACCCGTTACGACGTGCGTGTCAGCGAGATCATGACGCCGCGCGACAGGCTGGTCACCGTGCAGGAAAGCGAGGGCACGACGCCTGCGCAAGCCAAGGCGCTACTTAACAGGTTCAAGCTCGAACGCCTTCTGGTGGTCAACCCGGCCTTCGAGTTAAAGGGCATCATCACCGTCAAGGACATCACCAAGCAGACCAGCTTCCCGAATGCCGCGCGCGACGCGCACGGCCAGTTGCGCGTCGGCGCAGCGGTCGGCGTCGGCGAGGGCACCGAAGCGCGGGTCGAAGCGCTGGTGAAAGCCGGCGTTGATGCCATCGTCGTGGACACGGCGCACGGCCACAGCCAGGGCGTGATCGAGCGGGTTCGCTGGGTCAAAAGAAATTACCCGCAGATCGATGTCGTCGGCGGGAACATTGCCACCGGTGCGGCGGCGATTGCGCTGGTTGAAGCGGGGGCGGACGCGGTGAAGGTGGGTATCGGCCCCGGCAGCATCTGCACCACCCGCATCGTGGCGGGTGTCGGGGTGCCGCAGATCATGGCGATCGATTCGGTCGCGAGCGCGCTGCGCGGCAGCGGCGTGCCGCTGATTGCCGACGGCGGCATCCGCTATTCGGGTGACATCGCGAAAGCGCTGGCGGCCGGCGCCTCGACCGTCATGATGGGCGGCATGTTCGCCGGTACCGAAGAAGCACCAGGGGAGATCGTGCTGTTTCAGGGCCGCAGCTACAAGAGCTACCGAGGCATGGGCAGCATCGGTGCGATGCAGCAAGGCAGCGCCGACCGGTATTTTCAGGAGTCGAGCACCGGCAACCCGAACGCCGACAAACTGGTTCCTGAAGGCATTGAAGGCCGCGTGCCCTACAAAGGCTCGATGGTCAGCATCGTTTATCAGATGGCTGGCGGCATTCGGGCCAGCATGGGTTACTGCGGGTGCGCCACCATCACCGATTTGCAGGACCGGGCGGAGTTCGTCGAGATCACCACCGCAGGCATTCGCGAAAGCCATGTCCACGACGTGCAGATCACCAAAGAAGCGCCGAACTACCGGTCGGATTGATGTGGCCCCCACGTTCGATCACTGCGAGTAGCTCGCTTGCCCCCCCAAGGCGCCGCTGCGCCTGCGGCCCGGCCCTTCGACGGGCTCAGGACCGGCCAAAGCCGGTGCCACGGTCCCTGCTTAAATGAAGAGGGCACCCGTTCCCCGATTCATCTATTCCGTGCGGCATCACGTATCGGAGAATGTTCCGTGAGGGATATCATTTTTTCATCGGCCGACCGTTGAAAGATTGTTTGCTCCAGCTTTCGACAGTTTTTGGGCATTAAGCAAATGACACACCAGAAAATTCTCATTCTCGACTTTGGCTCGCAGGTCACGCAGTTGATCGCCCGCCGTATCCGCGAAGCCCATGTGTTTTGCGAGGTCCATCCCTGCGACGTCTCCAACGACTGGATCCGCGACTACGCTGCCGGCGGCGAGCTGAAGGGGGTCATCTTTTCAGGCAGCCATGCCAGTTTGTGGGAAGACGAGTCGCTGCGCGCGCCATCGGCAGTATTCGAGCTCTGCATTCCGGTGCTCGGCATCTGTTTTGGCATGTATGCGATTGCCGACGCTTTGGGCGGCAAGGTCGAAAGCGGTCACAAGCGTGAGTTTGGCCATGCCGAAGTCCGCGCGCGGGGCCACACCAGATTGCTCGACGGCATTCAGGATTACGCCACGGCCGACGGCCATGGCATGCTCAATGTCTGGATGAGCCACGGCGACAACGTGACCGAAATGCCGCCCGGCTTCAAGCTGATGGCGTCAACCGACTCGTGCCCGATTGCCGGTATGGCCGACGAAGAACGGCGCATTTACGCGCTGCAATTCCATCCGGAGGTCACCCACACGACGCAGGGCCAGGCTATTTTGGAGCGCTTTGTGCTGGACATTTGCGGCGCACCGCCCGACTGGCGGATGGGCGACTACATCGCTGAGGCGGTTCAGAGCATCCGCGCGCAGGTCGGCGATGAAGAAGTCATCCTGGGCCTGTCGGGCGGCGTCGATTCGTCGGTCGCCGCCGCCTTGATCCACCGGGCGATCGGCGACCAGCTGACCTGCGTCTTCGTGGACCACGGCCTGCTGCGGCTGAACGAAGGCGATGCGGTGATGGAGATGTTTGTCGGCAAGCTGCACGCCAAAGTCGTTCGCGTCGATGCTGCAGAGCAGTTTCTGGGTCATCTGGCCGGCGTGGCCGAACCGGAAGCAAAACGCAAGATCATCGGACGCGAATTTGTCGAGGTGTTCAAGGCCGAGGCAGCACGGCTGAAGGCCGGCCTGGACGGCGCGCACAAGGGCGCCAAATGGCTGGCGCAAGGCACCATTTACCCTGACGTGATCGAGTCTGGCGGCGCCAAAAGCAAAAAAGCCGTCACCATCAAAAGCCACCACAACGTCGGCGGCCTGCCGGAGCAGCTCGGGCTCAAACTGCTGGAGCCGCTGCGCGAATTGTTTAAAGACGAGGTGCGCGAACTCGGCGTGGCGCTCGGGCTGCCGCACGACATGGTGTACCGCCACCCGTTTCCCGGCCCCGGTCTTGGCGTGCGCATTCTGGGTGAAGTCAAAAAGGAATACGCCGATTTGCTACGCAGCGCCGACGCGATCTTCATTGAGGAGTTGCGCAATTTTAAAGACCCGGGGACCGGCAAGACCTGGTACGAGCTGACCAGCCAGGCCTTCACGGTTTTTCTGCCGGTCAAAAGCGTCGGCGTGATGGGCGACGGCCGCACCTACGACTACGTGGTTGCGCTGCGTGCCGTGCAGACCAGCGACTTCATGACCGCCGACTGGGCCGAGTTGCCGTATGCCTTGCTCAAGAAAGTGTCGAGCCGCATCATCAATGAGGTGCGCGGCATCAACCGCGTGACCTACGACGTCAGCAGCAAGCCGCCAGCGACCATCGAGTGGGAATGATTGAGGGAGTGGCCCGCACCTCCCGGCAGTCTGTGTAGCCATGCTGGCCTCGACGGGCACGCCCCCGGCCCGGTAGCACAATCCGGGCGATGTACCAGCCAGCGCAATTCCGTTCGACCGATCCGGCCATTGCTGCCGAGCTGATGCGTGCGCATCCGCTTGCCAGCCTGGTGTCCACCGACGACGCGGGTTTCCCGTATATTTCCCACCTGCCGCTGCACCTGGCGGGCGAGGCGGCCGCGCCGGTCTTGCTCGGGCACTGCGCCCGGGCCAATCCGCACTGGCAGTACCTGGCGCAGCGGCCCGAAGCGCTAGTGACCTTCATGGGGCCGCAGGGCTTTCTCTCGCCAAAAATTTACCCCGATCTGCAGCGCGTTCCGAGCTGGAACTATCTTGCGGTGCATTGCCGGGTCGCGGCGCGGCTGATCGACGATGCGGCGGGTAAATACGCCCTGCTGAAAAAGCTGATCACCGACCACGAGCCGACTTACGCGGCGCAGTGGCGCGGTCTGGGTGCGGCCTACCAGAACCAGATGCTGGGCAACATCGTTGCTTTTGAACTCACCGTGACCGATCTGCAATGCACGCTCAAGCTCAACCAGCACCGGCCCGAATCGCACGCCGCGATGAAGGCGGCTTACGCCGTCGGTAGCGACCTGGAGCGGGCGCTGGCGCGATGGATGGACCGACTGGGACTGGGGCAGTAAGCTTCCCGGCGCCTGTCCAAACACCATTTTATTTAAGTTTTTTAGGGCAAATGACCAATGAATATGGGCATAGTAAGCTCCGAAAATGATAGCGACTGCCCGGCTTTAAGCGATGCGGACTGCATGCGTCTGGCGCTGGCGCAGGCGCGCGCTGCGGCGGATGCGGGCGAGGTGCCGGTCGGTGCCGTGGTGGTGCGGCGCGGCAAGGTCATCGCGACCGGCCGCAATGCGCCAACGGCCAGCCTGGACCCCACCGCGCACGCCGAGATTGCCGCATTGCGCGCCGCCGCGCAGGCGCTGGGAAACTACCGGCTTGGCGATTGTGAACTCTTCGTCACGCTGGAGCCCTGCGCGATGTGCAGCGGCGCGATGCTGCATGCGCGCCTGGCGCGTGTCGTCTTTGGTGCGCCCGACCCCAAAACCGGCGCCGCCGGTTCAGTTCTCAACCTGTTCGACCAGCCCGCGCTGAACCATCAGACGGCGCTGCAGGGCGGGCTGCTGGCTAAAGACTGCGGCGCGCTGCTTCAGCAGTTTTTTCATGCGCGGCGCAGCAGCCAGCGCGCTGCGGCGCTGCAGGTCCATCCGCTGCGCGACGACGCGCTGCGCACGCCCGATTCGGCCTTTGCCAACCTGCCAGGCTACCCGTGGCGGCCGCATTACATCAGCTCGCTCCCCGCGCTGGCCGGGCTGCGCCTGCATTATCTGGACGAGGGCAGGGCGCAGGTGCAGGCCGACGCGCCGCCGCCGACCTATCTGTGCCTGCACGGCAACCCGGGCTGGAGCTACCTGTACCGCAAAATGATCCCGGCATTCTTGAAGTCGGGCGCACGTGTCGTGGCACCGGATTTGATCGGCTTCGGCAAAAGCGACAAGCCCAAAAAAGACGACTTTCATAGCTTCAGCCGCCACCGCAACATCCTGCTTGAACTGGTCGAGCACCTTGACCTGCAAAACGTCGTGCTGGTAGTTCAGGATTGGGGCGGCCTGCTTGGCTTGACCCTGCCATTTGCGGCGCCGTTTCGCTACCGCGGCCTGATGGTGATGAACACCTTGCTGGCGACCGGCGAGCGGGCCTTGCCAGACGGCTTTCACGACTGGCAAAAAATGTGCGCCAGCAAACCGGCCTACGGCATTGGACGCCTGCTGGCGCGCAGCAATCCGCAGATGACTACGGCAGAATGCGCCGCTTACGACGCGCCGTTTCCGGACGCCGGACACCGCGCCGCCACCCGGGCGTTTCCGAGGCTGGTTCCAGACTCGCCAAACGCCGACGGCGCAGCGCTGTCACGCCAAGCCGAAGACTTTCTGCGCCACCGCTGGGCCGGGCGCACGCTCATGGCCGTCGGCCTGCAGGACCCGGTTCTAGGG
>JAJAYS010000021.1 GCA_026786065.1 Polaromonas sp. | reverse complement strand
GTCTAGCGCCGAGCAGGGCTCGTCGAGCAGCAGCACTTCAGGTTTGATGGCGATACCGCGTGCAATGCACAGCCGCTGCTGCTGGCCGCCCGACAAGCTGGCCCCATTCTGGTTGAGTTTATCTTTCACTTCGGTCCACAAAGCGGCCTTGCGCAGTGCCCATTCGACGCGCTCGTCCATGTCGCTCGCGTTGAGACTTTCAAACAACTTCACGCCAAAAGCGATGTTGTCGTAAATCGACATCGGAAACGGGGTCGGCTTCTGAAAGACCATGCCGACCTTGGACCGGATCAGCGCAACGTCTTTCTTCGAGGTCAGCAGATTTTCGCCATCGAAAAGCACCTCACCCTCTGCGCGCTGCTCCGGATAAAGCTCGTACATGCGGTTGAAAATCCGCAGCAGCGTCGATTTGCCGCAACCCGAAGGTCCGATGAACGCGGTCACCTTGTTCTCGGGAATCTCGAGGTTGATCGACTTGAGCGCCTGGAACTTGCCATAAAAAAAGCTCAGGTCCTTGACGGAAATTTTCGGGGCCTCCGCAGACTTTTCGGCGGAAAGGGTTCGGGCATTCATCGGGTTGTCTTTCTAATGCATGTTGAGGCAGGCCGTCGGCCCCGGCTCTTGATCAGAGGCGATTGCGTGTCAGTACGCGGGCCAGAATATTCAAGCCAAGCACCGCCAAGGTGATCAAGAACACGCCAGCCCAGGCCAGTTGCTGCCAGTTCTCGTAGGGGCTCATTGCAAACTTGAAGATCGTCACCGGCAGGCTGGCCATCGGCTGGCTCATGTCGGAGTTCCAGAACTGATTATTCAGCGCGGTAAAAAGCAGCGGCGCGGTCTCCCCGGCGATGCGGGCCACCGCCAGCAGAATCCCGGTCACGACACCGGCGCGGGCCGCACGCAGCGTGATGCTCGTAACCACTTTCCACTTCGGGGCGCCGAGCGCATAGGCAGCTTCCCGCAGGCCGGACGAAACCAGAAGAAGCATGTTCTCCGTGGTGCGGATGACAACCGGAATGACGATCAGCGCCAGCGCCAGCACACCCGCCCAGCCGGAATACGACTTGAAACGCGACACGATGACCGCATAAATGAATAGACCTATCACGATCGACGGCGCGGACAACAAGATGTCGTTGACGAACCGTGTCAGCGACGCAAGCCAGCCCTTGGGGTCGTACTCGGCCAGGTAGATTCCCGCCATGATGCCGACCGGCGTGCCGATGCAGGTAGCCAGCATCACCATCAGGAACGACCCGTAGATCGCGTTGGCCAGGCCACCTTGCTCGTTCGGAGCCGGCGTCATCATCGTCAGCGTCGCCAACGAGACGCCGCTCAAGCCGAGTCTTATCGTTTCCCAAAGAATCCAGGCGAGCCAGAACAACCCGAAGGACATCGCCGCCAGAGAGAGCATCAGTGCGATGCGATTCATGCGCTTGCGCCGGCGGAACTTTTCGAGGCGCGGATCCAGCATGACCGCGCTCATGTGCGCGCTCCTTCGTTGCGGCCGAGTCTGGCCAGCATGATCTTGGACAGCGCCAGCACCACAAAGGTGATGAAAAACAAAACCAGGCCGAGGTAGATCAGGGCCGCCTGATGCAGCCCTTCTCCGGCTTCGGGGAATTCGTTGGCAAGCGCCGACGTGATGCTGTTGGCCGCCTGAAAAAGGCTCAGCGAATCGAGTTGATTGAAGTTTCCGATCACGAACGTCACAGCCATCGTCTCACCCAAGGCTCGGCCCAGGCCGAGCATGATGCCGCCCACCACACCGGCGCGTGTGAACGGAAGCACGATCTGCGAAACCACCTCCCAGGTCGTCGAGCCCAGCGCATAGGCCGACTCCCTGAGCATCACAGGTGTGACCTCGAACACGTCACGCATCACCGACGCAATGAAGGGGATGATCATGATGGCCAGAATGATCCCGGCCGACAAAATGCCGATGCCGACCGGCGGACCCGAAAAAAGAGCACCCAAAAAAGGCACCTCGCCGAAAGCGCTCTGCAGCGGCTGCTGCACGTAGGTTGCAAGGATGGGGCCGAACACCAGCAAACCCCACATGCCGTACACGATGGACGGCACCGCAGCCAGCAGTTCGATAGCGGTTCCGAGTGGACGCTTGAGCCAGGCTGGCGACAATTCCGTAAGGAACACCGCGATGCCGAAGCTAACCGGAACGGCTATTGCGAGCGCAATCAGAGAGGTTGCCAGCGTGCCGTAAATCATCACCAACCCGCCGTACTCGTCCTTGACGGGGTCCCATACGCTGCTGGTCAAAAATCCGGGGCCGTATTTGCTGATGGCCGGCCATGCCCCGAACACCAGAGAGATCAGAATTCCCGCAAGCAGACTCAGCGTTAGCAGCGCCGCTGCCTTTGCGGCCCAACCGAAGATCCGGTCCGGCAAGGAGCTTCTACGCGAGGGGGGTGCCGAAGGGGGGGGGGTCATGTCTCGCAAGCTCGCATCACGCGGGCGATCCAGGACCGGTCGCCCTGCGGGAAGTGTAGATGACATGCCGCCCCCTTCTATCGATGTTTGCTCAGCCAAGACGTTCCTATTAACGCAATGCGATGGCTTTTCCAGAGCCGTCCTTGACCTCCATCCAGGACTTCTCGATCATGGTCTTGACGCTCGCAGGCATCGGCACATAGTCCAGGTCTTCTGCGGTTTTATCGCCATTTTTATAGGCCCAATCGAAAAACTTCAAGGAGGCCGCAGCTTGAGCCGGCTTGTCTTGCGCCTTGTGCATCAAGATGAAAGTGGCGCCGGTAATGGGCCACGCATCCTTGCCGGGCTGATCGGTCAGGATTTGATAGAAACTTTTGGCCCAGTCGGCTCCGGCAGCGGCGGCCTTGAAGGTCAGGTCGTCGGGATTGACGAAGACGCCCGCAGAATTGCGCAGCTGGGCGAATGTCATCTTGTTTTGCTTGACGTAGGAATATTCGACGTAACCAATTGAGTTCGGCAGCCGGCCGACAAAGGCCGCCACGCCTTCATTGCCCTTGCCGCCGGCTCCGACTGGCCAGTTCACTGCTGTGCCCTCACCCACCTTGGTTTTCCATTCGGGGTTTACCTTGCTCAGGTAGTTGGTGAAGATGAAGGTGGTGCCGGAGCCATCAGCACGCCGGACCGGCGCGATGGCGGCGTCCGGCAGCGCCAGCGACGGATTCAGTGCCTTGATCGCGGGATCACTCCACCTCGTTATCTTGCCCAGAAAGATGTCGCCGATCAGCGGACCAGTGAGCTTCAACTGACCGGGTGCAATGCCTTTGATGTTGACAACCGGAACCACGCCGCCGATGACGGTCGGGAACTGAATCAGACCTTTCTTGGCCAGTTCTTCGTCCTTCAGAGGCGCGTCCGAAGCACCGAAATCGACCGTTTTGGCTTCGATCTGCCGCAAGCCTGCACCCGACCCAATCGACTGGTAGTTGATCTTCACATTGCTGGCCTTGTTGTAGTCGGCCGCCCACTTGGAATAGAGCGGGGCCGGAAAACTCGCTCCCGCACCGGTCACGTCCTGTGCAGAGGCAAGGGCCGTCATTGAAAGGAGCACGGCTGCGGTTGCGGCAAAGGGGGAAGCCCTGAAAATCACGTTCATCGAGTCACCTCGTGGGTTGGTGGAAAGATGGGCGGACTGTAAAAGACTTGTGTGACAACCCCGTGACATCGGCTTTCGGCAGCAGCAAAGCGCGGAGCTCACCAAACCCGACCTTCGCTGTCACGAAAGCTTCAAAGGACTGTCACGGAAACGTCATCAATAAATCCTACGCTTCTGCGGTTACAACCAAGGAGTTTTTCATGTCCTTTAACCGCCTCGTCCTTCTCGCCTCCGCCGTTGCATTCGTGGCCGGTTGTGCCACCAAGCCCGCTCCGGTTTCGGTCGCCGAAACCGTCGCCCGCGATTCCCGACTCAGCACCCTGAACGGATTGGTCAGCAAGGCCGGCCTCACCAGCACGCTTGGCGGCGCAGGCCCCTTTACCGTATTCGCTCCTTCCAACGAGGCGTTTGCCAAAGTCCCGGCCAAAACAATGGACGAGCTGGCCAGCGACCCGGCCAAACTCAAAGCGGTACTCACGTACCACGTCGTTCCCGGAAAATTCATGGCTGCCGATGTCAAAAACGGCAATGCCAAAACCGCCAATGGAGCCGAGTTGGCCCTGTCGAAGGCGGGCGCGTATGTGACCGTCGAAGACGCGATGGTTCAGGCGGCAGATATATCCGCCACCAACGGCGTCGTACACATTGTCGATAGCGTGCTGATCCCCCCCGTCAAGCGCTGAACCTCCGGCCCCGCGCCCGAAATTTTTCTTTTCTAACGGATTTCAGGTTGCGTAGTTGCGGCAAGCAACTGCCCATCAATCAGCAAATCAGCACGCAGCGCGGGGATAGGATGTCCGTAATTAAAACTTGGGCGAGCCGCAGAACTCTGCTGCAAAGAGTCGCGCTAACAGCTCTGGCCGGCCCGGCGGCAATAGCGGCGACCAAATCGGTGAACGCGCAGGCATGGAAGTCGCCGCCTGCAAGCGCAAGCAACAGGCCCATCGGCGTTGCCCAACTCGCCGATTTGTCGCCTGCCCAGCAGGACGTCTCAAGAGACTTTTTGATCGGATCGCGCGCCGCCTGGCAGGATATCAACTCCAGGGGTGGAGTGCGCGGCCGGCCGATACAGCACTTGACGCTGGAGACGGACGGCAGCCCGTCCAGTTTGCGCGTGGCACTTGATTCAATCCGTGACAACGCGGCCTGCGTTGTGCTGTCCGGCACAGTCGGCGACACGCTCGCAACGCTTGCACTGGCCAGCATCGGCGAACTGAACATCGCCCAGGCGGCGCCGTGGCTGCAAACCTCCGACGCCCGGATTGACGACCGCACCTTCCCGATATTTGCAGCGCGAGAACAGCAGATCACTTACGCGCTCAAAGTACTTTCGGTCATGGGGCTGCAACAACTCGGGGCGGTGTTCCCAAGCAAAGCGCACCAGGACGCCTACCGCGAAGAAGTGGAGCGCATCGCCGGAGGTATGGATCTCAAGCTGCAACAGTTCTATGCCGTGAGCGGCCTGCGGGAACTCGGCCAGAAAATGACGGCCGAGACGCCGCCCGTGCTTCTTTTCATGGCCGGCACCCCTGAATTGGCCGATTTCACGCAGGGCCTCGAAAAACAGACCCGCCAGCGCTATGTGGTGGCCCTGGCCGATGTAAACCTGCTGACGATGGTGCAGATGGGAGCGGCCCGCAACACCCCCGTGATCGCCACGCAGCCTGTGCCTCCGGTCAATTCCAGCTTGCCGGTCGTGCGCAGCTACCGGGAGACGCTGGAACGCCTGTTTGATGAGCCGCCCACCTCGCTCAGCCTGGCGGGCTTCATTGCAGCCCGCTACACACACTCTGTCCTCAAGGGCGTCGAAGGGGCAGTGACCCGTTCGACTGTGCTGGAGGCCTTTCAGAGGCGGGAGAACCAGGACCTGGGCGGCTTTCGCATCACCTTCGACGCACAGCGCCGAAGCGGTCAGTACGTCACACAAAGCATGATGAGCCCGAATGGACGCGTGATCTGGTAGCAGGCAACCGGGAACCAGGCCAAACGCTTGCGTTTTGGAACCAGCGGTGCCAGCAATGCAATCGATGCCGATGCTATGCTGGCCCGGAAATTCAGTGCGCTCATGAACAACGGAACCCTGCTTGCCGCTGTCGATCTCGGATCGAACAGCTTCCGCCTTGAAATTGGCCGTTTCGAGCACGGCCGCATCCACCGCGCCGAATACCTCAAGGAAACCGTGCGCCAAGGCAGCGGGCTGGATGCCGACCGCAATCTCACCCTCGACGCCATGCAGCGCGGCTGGGACTGCCTGGCCCGATTCGGCGAACGGCTAGCGGGTTTCAAACCGAATCAGGTTCGTGCAGTGGCGACGCAGACCCTGCGTGAAGCGCGCAACCGGGACGCATTTTTGGTTCGCGCACACAAGATCCTCGGCTTCCCGATCGACGTGATCGGCGGCAACGAGGAGGCCCGGCTGATCTATCAGGGTGTGGCCCACCTGCTGCCGCAATCCGACGAGAAGCGCCTGGTGATCGACATTGGCGGGCGTTCGACCGAGTTGGTCGTCGGCCAGGCGCTGGAGCCGGTCACCATGGGTTCGTACCGGGTTGGCAGCGTCGCCTGGTCGATGAAATATTTCCCCGATGGGGAGTTCAGCGCACACGCCTTCACGACGGCCGAGATCGCCGCCACGGCCGTACTGGACGAGGCGATCGACCAATACCCGCCGTCGAGCTGGCAGGTCGCCTATGGCTCGTCCGGCACCATAGGCGCGGTCTGCGACGTGCTGGCCGCAGCCGGCTGGCCGGCCGGCGTAATCACCCGGCCCGGACTGGACTGGCTGCTTGAGCGTCTGATCAAAGCGCAAAACGCCGAACGTCTCAAACTCGACGGCATGAAGGACGACCGCCGCTCGGTTATAGGCGGCGGACTCAGCGTGCTGCGGGCGGTCTTCGAGTTGCTCGGCCTGCAAAAATTGCACGCAGCCCAGGGTGCGCTGCGCCACGGCGCGATGTACGACCTGGTGGACCGCGCACAGGACCTGACCGATCTGCGTTCAAAAACGGTGCAGCGGCTGGGGGTGCGCTTTGCTGCCGACGCGGCGCAGGCGCTACGCGTCGGCAAGGTCTCAAACAGCCTGTTTCAGATGGCGGGGGCCGGGCTGACCAACGGCGATACGGCGCGCGCCGAGCGCAAGCTGAACTGGGCCGCGCATCTGCACGAGATCGGTACCCACATCTCGCACAGCGAATACCACAAGCACGGCGCCTACATTCTCGACAACGTCGATGCGCCGGGATTTGCTTTGTCTGAACTGCACCGGCTGAGCCAGCTTGTTCTAGGCCATCGCGGCAAGCTGCGCAAGCTCGATGCAGACTTCGAAGACCGCACCTTCATCGTGCAATTGCTGTGTTTGAGGCTGGCGGTGATCCTGTCCCATGCCCGGCGCGACCCCGACCTGTCGGGTCTGACTCTGGAGATTCTGAACGCGCCAGCGAAGGTGTTTTGCCTCACCACCCGCAAGGGCTGGCGCACCGCGTTTCCGCAGTCGGCCTGGCTGCTGCAGCAAGAAGCGGTGGCCTGGCAAAAAACCCCGTGGACGCTGACCGTCCCGCAGACTTGACGGCCCTGCAGGCCCGGCGCTACAGCACTTCGGGCGATTGCACCGTCACCACCACTGCCCTCACCTGACCGTCACGCTCGCGCGAACGCAGCCACCACACCATCCCCTTTTTGAACGGGCATTCGCCCTCCGGCAGGCCCAGCAACTGCGCAACGACCTGCCCCAGCACCGGCTGGTGACCGACGACCAGCACCGGCGCTTTGGCAAGCGGCCATTGCACCAGCTCAAGCAGGGTTGCCGCCGTGGCGCCGGGAAGCAGTTCGGTGCGGGAGCGAAACTTGCGGCCTAGTGCATGCGCCGTCTGCTCGCAGCGCCGCGCAGGACTCGTCAGGATTCGGGTGCCTTCCGGCAACTGGCGGTCCAGCCAGGCGGCGACCCGGGCCGCCTGTTTGTCGCCGCGCGCTGTGAGAGCCCGCTCCAAATCGCTCCCCGCTGGCTCACCGGTTTTGGCCAGTTCTTCGGCCTCGGCATGGCGCCATAGCAGCAGGTCCATGTTTGCTCAGCCGCTGTGTGGCGACGACGCATAACGCGCCATCAGGGCGGCCTGGGCGCCCGGCCCGGGCGGGGCACCGCCGGTCAGCACATGGCGGTAGCGGCCGTCGGCCTGCAGGTCCCAGGCGTCGCTGCGGTCGTGCAGGTAAGCCACCAGGCATTCGTCGATGATGCGCTGGCGCAGCACCGGGTCGATCACCGGCCAGGCCAGCTCGACGCGGCGCAGCATGTTGCGGTTCATCCAGTCGGCACTCGACAAGTACAGCGATTCGTCGTCGTCGCAGCGGAAGTAAAACACCCGCGAATGCTCCAAAAAGCGGCCGATTACCGAGCGCACCCGGATGCGGTCTGTGACGCCGGCGACCTGCGCCGGCAGCATGCAGGCGCCACGAACGATAAGGTCGATTTCGACGCCGCACTGCCCGGCACGCACCAGCGCCAGAATCAAAACTTCGTCTGTCAACGCGTTCATTTTTAAGACGATGCGCGCTTCGCGGCCTTGGGCTGCGGCGTCGGCCAGCGCGCCTATCTTCTCGACCAGCTTGCGCTGCAGCTGAAGCGGGGCAAGCCACAAGTGATGCAGCTTGGGCAGCCTGCTCTGGCTGGCCAGATGCACGAAAACCTGATCCACGTCGGCGGTCAACCGGGCGTTGCAGGTCAGGTAACTTATGTCGGTGTAGAGCCGGGCTGTGCGCGGGTTGTAATTGCCGGTGGACAAATGGGCATAGCGCCGCAGCACGCGGCCTTCGCGGCGCGTCACGAGCAGCATCTTGGCGTGGGTTTTGAGGCCCACCACGCCATACACCACCTGCGCGCCTATCGACTCCAGCATCTCGGCCCAGTTGATATTGGCTTCCTCGTCGAAGCGCGCCTTCAGCTCGACCACCACCGTCACTTCCTTGCCGCGCCGGACTGCCTCGCGCAGCAGCAGCATCAACTCGGAGTCGGGGCCAGTGCGGTAAATGGTCTGCTTGATCGCCAGCACCAGCGGGTCGTTGACAGCTTCTCGCAGGAAATCGAGCACCCCGTCAAAACTTTCGAAAGGCTGGTGAATCGACACGTCGCCGGCCCGCAGGCGCATGAAAATCGACTGGCCGGGCTGCAACTGCAAGGGATAGGACGCCGCATAAGCCGGGAACAGCAACTCAGGCTGATCGATCAGATCGACCAACTGCGTCAGGCGCACCAGGTTGACTGGCCCCGGAACCCGGTACAGCGAAGCTTGCGGCAAGCCGAACTGGGTCAACAAAAACTCGGCCAGGAAATCCGAACACCCGGCCGAGACTTCCAGCCGCACGGCCTGCCCGTAATGGCGTTGCTCCAGACCCAGACGCAAGGCGGTGCGCAGGTTTTTCACGTCGTCTTCATCGACCGCCAAATCGGAATGACGGGTGACCCGAAACTGTGAAAAATGCACCACCTCGCGGCCCGGAAACAGCTCGGCCAGGTGCGCCCGGATCACGCTGGAAAGCGACACAAAAAGCAGGCGCGCCTTGCCGATACGCCCCGGCATCGCGTTAAAGCGCGGCAGCACGCGCGGCACCTTGACGATGGCGATTTCGTTGGCCCGGCCGAAGGCATCCTTGCCAGCCAGTCGCACAATAAAGTTGAGCGACTTGTTGGCCACCTGTGGAAACGGATGCGAAGGATCGAGCCCCACAGGAACAAGCAGGGGACGTACCTGGGTTTCAAAATACTCGCGTACCCAGCGCCGCTGGACCGCATTGCGTTCGCCGTGCGAAACAACCCGGATGCCGTGGCTGGCAAAGGCCGGCAGCAGCGCGTCGTTGTACAGCGCGTACTGGCGCGCCACCATGTCCTGCGCAAGAGCGGCCAGCTCGGTGAAGCTGCTTGTGGAATAGATGCCTTTGGCGTCGCCGCTTTGGGCAGCCATCAAATGCGGCGAAGCACGAACCTCGAAAAACTCGTCGAGGTTGGACGACACGATGCACAGAAAGCGCAGGCGCTCAAGCAGCGGAACGTCGTCCCGGCTGGCCCAGCTGAGCACCCGCTCGTTGAACGCCAGGATGCTGTGGTCGCGATCGAGAAACTGAAACGCCGGACTGTCCGCGCTTGGCTCAGGAGCGGCTTCAGCCGTTTTATCGGCATGGTCTCTGGCGGGTAAGTTCACGTAAGTTTTTCGGTGGGACTACCGGCCCTTCGCGCAGGTAGTCCAGGGTCGGTGCAGGGCTTTGCACAGTGGGCCAAGTGTTGAGAAACATTATGACAATGGCGTGACAGCTTTGCGCGCTGCAGCGCTGCCGCCGCCGTCGGCGGGGCAGACCTCGTCGCACGGCCGGGCCACGACCAGAAAGCTTTCAAACAACTGCGCCGCTGAAGCCCAGCTGAAAGCCAGCGCGCGCTGGCGCGCCTCATGCCGCGGCACAGCCAGCGCCAGTGCGACCGCGCTGCCCAGGTCGTCGCGCATGACGCCGCCGGCCGCGCTGCCGGGCGGGGGCGAAAGCACTTCGAGCGGCCCATCGACCGGATAGGCCGCGACGGGCGTACCGCTGGCCATCGCTTCGAGCATCACCAGACCGAAGGTCTCCGACCGGCTGGGGAACACAAACACATCGGCCGCTGCATAGACCCGAGCCAGCTCCTCGCGCGGCAGCAAACCCATCCACCTCACTTGTGGAAAACGTGCTTTCAAGGCCGCCTTCAGTGGCCCGACTCCGCAGACCAGCTTGGTTCCGGGAAGGTCGAGCTTCAGGAATGCCTCGATGTTTTTCTCATACGACACACGGCCAACAAACAGCGAAATTGGCCGTGGCAGCGTTCCCAAAGGTGGATACAGACGGGGCTGCGCCTGAAACGCGAACAAACGGGTATCGACACCGTGGGTCCAGCTGCGCAGCGTCCGAAACCCGCGCCGCTGCAGCATGTGCAGCACGCCTTCGGTCGGCACCATGACACCCGCAGAGGGTCTGTGGAAATGGCGAAACAAGGCATAGCCCCAGGCCAGCGGGATCTTCAGCGCCGCGTTGAGTATTTCGGGAAACCGGGTATGAAAAGCCGTCGTGAATTGCAGGTCTTGCTGCAAGCAGTAGCGCCGCGCTGCCCATCCGAGCGGCCCTTCGGTGGCAATGTGAATCGCGTCGGGTTGACAGGCTTCGAGCCGCGCGCGGAGCTGGCGCGCCGGCCGGACCGCCAGGTCGATGCCGGCGTAGCCGGGGCAAGGGCGGGTCTTGAACAGCCCCGGATGAATCACCTCGACGCAATGGTCCCGCGCTTCGAGCTCGCGCACCAGTTCAACCAGCGTCGTGACGACGCCGTTGACCTGCGGCTGCCAGGCGTCGGTGACCAGCGCCAGCTTCATGCGCTTGCAACAGCCGCTGCCGCGCTGCGGGCGCCTAACCTGACGACCCCGGCCCCGGCCGTGCTCCCGGTCCAGTGAATCAGCTCAAGCCGGCCATCGTCGTGTTCGACCAGCGCGGTGCGGCTTTCGACCCAATCGCCATCGTTGCAGTACAGCACGCCATCGATGTCGCGGATTTCGGCCCGGTGGATATGGCCGCAAACCACGCCCTGGTGACCCCGGCGCCGGGCCTCCCGCGCCACGGCCACCTCAAAATCGGTCACGTAGTTCAACGCGCTTTTGACCTTGTGTTTGAGATAGCTCGACAACGACCAGTACGGCAGGCCAAAGCGGGCACGCACGCGGTTCAAATGCCGGTTGAGCTTGAGGGTGAATTCATACAGGTTGTCGCCGACGTAGGCCAGCCATTTCGCGCACTGCACCACCGCATCGAAATAGTCGCCGTGAATCACCCACAACCGCCGCCCGTCCGCCGTCACATGCACCGCTTCCTCGACAACTTCGATGTCGCCGAAGCGATGGCCGATGAAGGCGCGCGCGAATTCGTCATGGTTTCCGGGCACATAGACCACGCGGCAACCCTTGCGCGCGCGGCGCAGCAGTTTTTGCACCACGTCGTTGTGCGCCTGAGGCCAGAACCATTTGCGGCGCAGTTGCCAGCCATCGATGACGTCGCCGACCAGATACAGGTTGTCGCTCGGGTGGGCGCGCAAAAAATCCAGCAGCGCCTCAGCCTGAAAGCCGGGTGTGCCCATGTGCAGGTCAGAGATGAAGATGCTGCGGTAGCGCTGACGCAGCGCATCGTCATCCAGCGCGCTGTCCGAACCTTCGCCCGGGGCGCCGGGCGCCGAAAACCACGACCGGGCAACGAGAGCGTCGAACCGCGTCAGCATCAACGCCCGCCAGCCGGCCTGACGGACGCGCGCAATGCCGACGGCGCATTGGAGAAGTGCTTTTGGTAGCGCGCCGGCAGGTCGGCAATGCGCATCATCATCGGCAGGTCGGCCGAATTGAAATCCGGGTCCCAGGCCGGCGGCCCCAGCACCTTTGCACCTAGGCGCAGGTAGCCTTTGATCAGCGCCGGCGGATCGATGTCGAGCGATCCGTCGAGCTGATCGACAGGCAACGCCAGACGCGGCGTGACGTGGTGTTCGGCCGACGCCAGATGGCCCTGGCCCACCTGCCGCCAGATGCTGGCCGCCGCCTGGCCCGTGGCGGTGCCGTGGTAGCACATCGGAATGCTGGCGCAGCCGATCATGGTATCGAGCCGGTTGCGCCCCATGAACTCGGCCAGCGCGCCCCACAGCGCCAGAATGACACCGCCGTGGCGGTGGTCCTGATGCACGCAACTGCGGCCCAGCTCCACCATGCGCGGGCGCAGGTCGCGCAGCCGCGTCAGGTCGAACTCGGTGTCGCTGTAGGTGCCGCCGGCGCGCTTGGACTGTGCCGGGGTCAAGACGCGATAGGTGCCGATGACCTCAAAGCTGTCGGCATCGCGCACCAGCAGATGTTCGCAGTAATCGTCGAACAGATCGATGTCATGGCCGGGCACACTGCCGCCCAGAATGGCGCCCATTTCCAGCGCAAAAACGCGGTATCTCAGACGCTGCGCCTGCCGGACCTCATCTTGATGGCGCGCCCAGCTGACTGCAATTTTTCCCGGTTCGGGCTTCGCAGCTGCGGCTGGAAGGGCAACGTCCATGCGGGGTTGAAGCAACCTCCATGAGAAATGTCTGGGCGCGACTGGCGACAGCGCAAAAGTGGGGTTGGGCAGTTCTTTCATGGCAATACGCCCTTTTTGATGTTGATTCGGATAGCCGCCGGCTGCGGCACTTCGGCCAGACCTTGGAGCCACGGCCGAGTGCCGGCCTTGAAGCGCAGACCGCCCGCGCCGTTCACCATGGCCCGCGCCGTACAGCGCAGGATGCGCAGGCGCTGCTGATCGATGTCGTGCACCGGCCGCGATGCCGCCGCAGCCTCGCGCTGCGGGTGGGTGTTGCCTGTGCTGCTATCAATTTGCATGCAGCGAGTGTGTCCGCCGCCAGTGACGCGCTTGTGTCAGTTCGATGGCAGTCGCATGACACTGAGGAGACCGGTGGCGGGTAAACGACGCGGCCGTCACGCGCGCTGCAAGCGCTTCGTCGTCGCTATCACTTCAGGAGCTGCTAACGCCCGTACTAATTAGGCTTTGAGCATTAAACACTGCTAGAGACCGGCAAGCCAGGAAAGCTCGCACCAAGACATCAAGGCCTTCAGATCGCCCGCTGGTTCACCCGCTTTGACAGCGACTCGGCACTCTCCCGGCGCTCGCTGTAGCGGTCGGTAAGCCAGGGCGACGCATCCCGCGTCAGCAGCGTGAACTTCATTAGTTCTTCCATCACATCGACCACCCGGTCGTAGTAGGCCGACGGCTTCATGCGCCCGGCCTCGTCGAATTCCATGAACGCCTTGGCGACCGACGACTGGTTCGGGATCGTCAGCATGCGCATCCAGCGGCCCAGCACCCGCAGCTGGTTGACGGCGTTAAACGACTGCGAGCCGCCGCTGACCTGCATCAGCGCCAGCGTTTTGCCCTGGGTCGGCCGGACCGCACCGTAGGTCAGCGGAATCCAGTCGATCTGCGACTTCATGATGCCGGTCATGGCACCGTGGCGTTCGGGCGAGGTCCAGACCATGCCCTCGGCCCATTGCGCGAGCTGCCGGAGTTCCTGCACTTTCGGATGGCTGTCGGGCGCATCGTCGGGCAGCGGCAGGCCACGCGGGTCGAAGCTGCGGGTTTCGGCACCCATCGCCTGCAGCAACCGGGCCGCCTCTTCGCTGAGCAACCGGCTGTAGGAACGCTCGCGCACCGAGCCGTAGAGCAGCAGGATGCGCGGCGCGTGGGCTGAAGCCACAGGCCCCCGCAGGTCCGGCAAAGGCAACACGAAGCGCGCCGGATCGACGTTGGGCAGGTCAGGCAGGCCGGAAAATTCAGCGCCCTGCAATGCGCTCTCCCCGTTTGTCAACGACCGGCGCACCGTCTTCCTTGCGCAATGCTCCAACTTGCGGCGACGGCAGGATGCCAAGGACCGCCTCCGACGGCCGACACAGGCAGGTGCCCAGCGGTGTCACGACGATGGGCCGGTTGATCAGGATCGGGTGCGCCAGCATCGCGTCAATCAGTTCCGCGTCGCTGAGCGCCGGATCGTCCAGACCCAGCTCGTCATACGGCGTGCCCTTGCGCCTTAGCAGGTCGCAGACCGGAATGCCCATCTGCCCGATCAGCCTTTGCAGCGTTTCCCGGCTGGGCGGGTTCACCAGATATTCAATGACCTCGGGCTCGGCGCCGCTGTTGCGAATCAGCGCCAGCACGTTGCGGGAGGTGCCGCACTGCGGGTTGTGGAAGATCGTGATGTCGGTCATGGCGCTCCTTTTTTGCGAACAACGGTTTGCATCGGTTCAATTATTCAATTATATTTGAACAATGAAAACGACCGCTAATCTTGCTCCCCATCGGGCCATGCTCGATGAGCCCGCCGCCGTGAAAGCCCTGGCCGCACTGGCCCAGGCGCAGCGCCTGCGCGCCTTCCGGGCGCTGGTCGTTGCCGGCCCCGACGGCCTGACGCCCGGCGTCATCGCCGAACGACTGGGCCTGGCACCCAGCGCGCTGTCCTTTCATCTGAAGGAGCTGGCGCATGCGGGCCTGGTCAACAGCGAGCCGCGCGGCCGCAACCTGATTTACCGCGCCGAGTTCGGCCACATGAGCGCGCTGATCGGCTACCTGACCGAGCATTGCTGCGAAGGCGGCACCTGCGAGGTCGTCGATCTGGCAACCTGTGCTGCGCGCTAATGAGGCGTCTTAGAACTTGTCGGCGATTTGGCTGGATCGAGTGCTTTCCGAGTCGCGTATCGAGGACGGATTCGGGATTTTGAGCGGGTGCGGGGGGGGGCGTAGACGGGCACGGGTTGGGGGTCGGGGACGTCGCGGTTGGGTGCGCCGCCCGCCCTCATACCGGGGTACCAAAAATCGGTCGGTCGGCACCCCCAACCGCGACGAAAACCGAAGTCCGAAACCAACTCGGAATCGGATCGGAATCGGCATTGGAACCTGTTGAATATGTGGCGACTGATGATGACGAACTCGGCTCAGGGGCGAAATCGGTATCCGTCTCCGTGTCCGAATCCATTTATGAACCAACACAGCGCCACCAGTCGAAGACGGCCTGGTCGTTTGACCGATTTCTGGACCTCCGGCATGAGGGCAGGCGGCCAGGCCGTGTTCGACCACGCCAAGTCAGCAAGCGAGCCGCTTCTGTTTCCAGACCCAGTGCGATCGGGTACCGCGCACCAGAACGCAACGACGCAGCGCGGTTCATCGCGCGCAGTGCTGAAGCTCCATGACCCACACTTGTCAACCCTTCTGGAACCCGCCATGTCCGACCCAGGCCTCAGCGTTCTCTTTTTATGCACCCACAATTCGGCCCGCAGCATCCTGGCCGAGGCCACGCTGAACCACATCGGCAAAGGGCGCTTCAAGGCGTTTTCGGCGGGCAGCAGTCCGCGCGCCAATCAACAACCGAACCCGCTGGCGCTGCAAGTCTTGCGTGAGGCCGGCGTCGCGACAGCCGGCCTGCGCAGCAAAAACTGGGACTAATTTGCCGAGCCAGGGGCACCCGTCGTGGACTTGATCATCATCGTCTGCGACAACGCTGCCGGCGAGCTCTGCCCGGTCTGGCCAGGTCATCCGGCGACGGCACACTGGGGCTATGCCGACCCGTCAGAAGGCGACTGCGACGACGCGCACAAGCTCGCGCGCTTTCGCCAGACCCTGCTGGCGATCCGTCGCCGGCAGGGCCTGCTGATCAATCTGCCGCTTGACCAGCTCAAACCGGCGGTGATGCAGCGCACCGCGCGCAATCTGACCGGCGCATGAGTGCGTCACCGCCTGGCGCCCTTCCGACTGTGCCGGGCGACGCCACCGCGCCCAAATTGAAGCACCAACTGGCGGCCGAATTTTTCGGCACCGCCGCCCTGCTCTGCGCCGTCATCGGCTCGGGCATCATGGCCGAGCGCCTGGCGGGCGGCAACACGGCGGTCGCCCTGCTGGCCAACACGCTGGCCACGGTGTTTGCGCTGTACGTGCTGATCGAAACGCTGGGGCCGGTCAGCGGCGCCCACTTCAATCCGCTGGTGACACTCAGTTTGATGCAAAAACTGCATCCAGCCCAACACGGACGGGCGCAGACAGCTCTGTTTTTTATAGCGAGTCAACTGCTTGGTGCGGTGCTCGGCGCCTGGCTGGCGCATGCGATGTTCGACCTGAACGTGCTGCAGTTCAGCAGCAAACTGCGCAGCGGCTCGGGCCAACTGCTGGCTGAAGGCGTGGCCACCGCCGGGCTGGTGTTGGTGGTCCTGCGCTCACCGCCCGGCAAGGCTCCGGCGCTGGTGGCCTGCTACATCGGCGCGGCCTACTGGTTCACCGCCAGCACCTCATTTGCCAACCCGGCTGCCGTGCTGGGGCGCATGCTGTCAGACAGCTTTGCCGGCATTGCGCCAGTTAGCGCACCGGGTTTCGTCCTCGCCGAAGCCGTGGGTGCCGCGCTGGGTGTGCTGCTGCACCGGTTGCTCGGGCCAATGGGGCGGACGTAGATTCGTTGGCGTTGCTGGAGTTGCCGGCCTCGCTGGCAACGCCAGGGAAGTGTCACTGCGCCGCAGTCGCTATTTTTTTCATAGCTGCTAACGCCCGTATTTGGTGGATATAAGACCATTTTATATTAATAAATAGTGGCTACCCAGGGCGTTGCCCGCGATTCGGCGATTCGGGCTACAGCCACTTTTGCAGAAACTGCGCCGCCCCCAACGCCGGGT
>JAJAYS010000020.1 GCA_026786065.1 Polaromonas sp. | reverse complement strand
GCACCAGACCGTCAAAGTCGCGAGCGGTGCTCTCACCCGCTATAAAAATGCGAGCTGGTTGCGCCCGGTCTATATGGTCTACAGCCTTGTTGAACTCAAATTTTGCGCCAAAGCGCTGGGCCTGGGTCTTGAGCAGCAGCGCGAACTGGCGGCAATTGGCCACGCCGACGTCGGGCAGGTGGACCGCGCCGGCAAACTGGGTGTCCGGATTTAGGGCCGGCTCGATACGCCGCGTCTGCGCCGCATCGAGCGTGGCGAAGGGCACACCGGCCTCGCGCAGCAGCGCAAGTCCGGCTTGGGCCTGATCCCGCTCTTTCGCGCTGCGCAGCAGCACCAGATAACCCGCGCTGCTGTCGTAGTCAAGTTCCAGCCCGACGCTGATCTCGTGCATGCGCGCCCGGCTGTAAAAGGCCAGCCGGTGCATGTGGGCGCGATTGGCCAGGTAGAGCTCGGGCGTGCAACTGCGATACCACTTGAGCATCCAGGACAGATCGGCCAGCGACAGCGGCCAGCTCAGGCGCACCGGCGCATGGCGGCCGAACAACTGGCGCAACACCCGGGCCGGCATACCCGGCGCCGCCCAGGGCGAGACGTAGCCCGGCGCGACGATGCCGGCATTGGCGAAACTGGTTTCTTCTGCGGCGGCACTCCGGCGCTCGAACACCGTGACATCGTGGCCGTCCAGCGCCAGCTCGAAGGCGCTGGTGATGCCGACAATACCCGCCCCGATAACGGCCAGTTTCATGCGCGGCCACGCAAACCTGCCGAGCGGGCAGCCAATGGGCAACAGACCGTGAAATGCATCAAATTAATTGGATAAAACAGCCTAACGCCAAATGAAATTGGGCGCATAAAGCTATTATTTTTATAGCGACTGGCTGCCCCGAGCAGGTTGCAGGGCGGCTTCGATCTGCAGCGCCAGCGCCAGCACGGCGTCATCATGCATGCCGGAGTGCCAGACCATCAGGCCGACCGGCAATGGCCCCCGTCGCTGGCAGGGCAGGGAGATTGCGCAGCCGTCAAGCATGTTGACGACAGACGGGTTGCGCAGCAGGAGCGCGTTGACGCGGAAAAATTCGTCGTCGTTGCCCAGCAGGCTGGCGATGTCCGGCGCCACCAGCGGCACGGTCGGCGACAGCACCGCATCGAAGTCGGCCAGGCGCGCCTCCATCCGGGCTATCCAGCTCTGGCGGGCCGCCAGCAGACCGATGTAATCGGCCGCGCTCATGGCCGCACCGCGCAGGATGCGGCGCGCCACGCGCGGGTCGTATGCGGCCTCGTGGTCGGCCAGCAGCTGGCGATGCCAGGCATAGCTTTCTGCGGCAGAAAACCCGCCGCTTGCATTGATCGAGGCCAACTCGGCCAGTTCGGGCAGCGCGATCTCTTCAATCAGCGCCCCGGCCTGGCGCAACGCTTTCAGGCTGGCCTCAAAGGCTTCGGCCACCTCGACCGCAAGGCCGTCCAGCAGACCGGTCGTGGCGACGGCGAACCGGCAGTCCGCCAGCGCGACTTTGGGCAAGTGAACCCGGTGTGCGGTCAACACCTCGTGCAGCAAGATCGCGTCCCGAACCGAGCGGGTGATGGCGCCAACGGTGTCCAGCGTGGTCGAAAGCGGTATGGCGCCGGCTCGCGGCACCAGGCGGGCCGTGCTTTTGAAGCCGACCAGCCCGCAGAGCGCGGCCGGAATGCGCAGCGAGCCCCCGGTGTCCGAGCCCAGCGCCGCCATGGCGGCACCGGTCGCGACCGAGACCGCAGCGCCGGAGGACGAGCCACCCGGTATGCGTGCCACGGCCGCGTCGCACGGGTTGATCGGCGTGCCGTAGTGCGGATTGATCCCGACGGCGGAAAAAGCGAATTCGACCATGTTGGTGCGGCCGGCCAGCACCGCACCGGCGGCCCGCAGCCGGGCCACGGCGGGGCAGTCGTCGGCGGCCGGAGGCGCAGCGGCCAGTACGGTAGAGCCGGCCGCAGTGACTTCGCCGGCCACATCAAAAAGATCCTTGATCGACACCGGAATGCCGGCCAGCGGCATGAAGGTCTGGCCGGTTTCCTCCATCGTGAAGGCTTTCGGGTAACCGGGCATGAACACATGCTGGCAGGCGGGACTGATTGCCGCTGCAGCGGCTTGCCCGACGATCTCGGCGAAGGTGGTTTGGCCCATCGCCAGGGCCTGACGGGTGGCGTGAATATCCGGTGTGCTGGCAGGTGGATTCATGGTAGGGAAAAGGAGGGCGGGGAGTCGCAATCTCGCGGATGGCCGGGCTTCTTTACGGGTCCGATCCGCGGCAGCGGATGCTATACTCGACAGGCTCTGCGCCAGGGTGTCCGAAATAATAATCGACGCTTTATTTGCAGGGTAAATCGCAAATCAGCCAATCAAGGTGTCGGCTCGGCTTACCTCAGGGTTAGCTCAAGCCGATAAGCGCTGATTTTAGACACAACCTTTGGAGATTCATATGTCAACAAGCATGCGTGAGATGCTGGAAGCTGGCGTTCATTTCGGTCATCAGACCAGATTCTGGAACCCCAAGATGGCCCCGTTCATCTTCGGTCACCGCAACCGTATTCACATCATCAACCTGGAAAAGTCGCTTCCGATGTACCAGGACGCGATGAAGTTCGCAAAGCAGCTTTCGGCCAACCGCGGCACCATCCTGATGGTCGGCACAAAGCGCCAGGCACGCGAGATCGTCGCAACCGAAGCGAAGCGGGCTGGTGTTCCTTTTGTCGATCAGCGTTGGCTGGGCGGGATGCTGACCAACTTCAAAACCGTCAAGACCTCGATCAAGCGCCTGAAAGAAATGAAAGCCCAGCAGGAAGCCGGGCTCGATTCGATCAGCAAAAAAGAGCAGCTAACCTTCAAACGCGAAATCGACAAGCTCGAAAAGGACATCGGCGGCATTCAGGACATGAATGCGCTGCCGGATGCAATTTTCGTGATTGACGTCGGCTTTCACAAAATCGCCATCCTGGAAGCCAAAAAACTCGGCATTCCGCTGATCGGCGTCGTCGATTCCAACCATTCCCCTATCGGAATCGACTACGTGATTCCCGGTAACGACGACTCGTCCAAAGCGGTTGCACTGTATGCGCGCGGCATCGCCGACGCCATTATTGAAGGCCGCTCGAATGCGGTCAACGACGTGGTGAAGGCGGTTTCGGCTGAAAGCGGCGACGAATTTGTCGAAGTGGAAAACACGGCAGCCTGAGTTTTTACGGCGCTGCGCCTGAAGGGAAAAAGGGGCTTTTGTGGCCCCTTTTTCACAATTGAAACGACTCGCAAAGCGGGCAATCGGGGGCAAGGGTCCCCGGCCTGAATCAACCCCCCCCCCGGACGGAGTACCGAATAATGGCAATCACTGCAAGCATGGTCGCTGAACTGCGCGCCAAAACCGACGCGCCGATGATGGAGTGCAAAAAGGCCTTGACCGAGGCCGATGGCAACTTCGAAAAAGCCGAAGAAATCCTGCGCGTCAAGCTTGGCAACAAGGCTGGCAAGGCGGCCTCGCGCATCACCGCTGAAGGCGTAGTCACGATGGCGAGGGCTGCCGACATAGGTGCCATGGTCGAGATCAACTGCGAAACCGATTTCGTCACCAAGAACGACAGCTTTCTGGCTTTCTGCCAGGCCGTGGCCGATGGCATCGTCAAAAACGACCCGGAAGATGTCGCGGCAATCGGCGCGATGCCGCTGTCCCTCGACGGATTCGGCCCCACGGTGGAGGACGTGCGCAGGGGGCTGGTCGGCAAAATCGGCGAGAACATGGCGGTGCGCCGCTTCAAGCGCTTTTCTGGCGGCAAGCTGGCCTCGTACCTGCACGGCACCCGCATCGGCGTTGTCGTGGAGTTCGACGGCGATGAGGCGGCCGCCAAAGACGTGGCAATGCATGTGGCCGCCATGAAGCCAGTCGCGCTAACCAGCGCCGACGTCCCGGCAGAGCTGGTCGCCAAAGAGCGTTCGGTTGCGGCAGCCAAGGCCGCCGACGACGCAGCCAAGGCACAGGCCGATGGCAAACCGGCGCAGTCCGCTGAAATCGTGACCAAGCGGGTCGAGGGCGGGGTCCAGAAGTATTTGAAGGAAGTTAGCCTGTACAACCAGAGTTTCGTCAAAAACGACAAGCAGACCGTTGAGCAGATGCTGAAGGAAAAGGCCACCAAAGTGAAGGCCTTCACGCTGTATGTCGTCGGCGAAGGCATCGACAAAAAGGTCGATGACTTTGCAGCCGAGGTCGCAGCCCAGGTTGCGGCGGCCAAGGCCGGCTGACAGGAGCCTTTCCGATCACCAGGCCGCTAAACTTCACGGCATCGCCGATTAACGAGAACTCCATGCCAGCGTACAAGCGAATCCTGTTGAAATTGTCAGGTGAGGCCTTGATGGGCGACGATGCCTTCGGCATCAACCGCGCCACCATCGTTCGCATGGTCGAAGAAATTGCCGAGATCACCCGGCTGGGCGTTCAGGTTGCGGTGGTTATTGGTGGCGGAAACATCTTTCGCGGCGTGGCGGGCGGATCGGTCGGCATGGACCGGGCAACCGCCGACTACATTGGCATGCTG
>JAJAYS010000019.1 GCA_026786065.1 Polaromonas sp. | reverse complement strand
TTCCAACACCTGGTGCGGACGGCGAGACTCGAACTCGCACACCTTTCGGCACTACCCCCTCAAGATAGCGTGTCTACCAATTTCACCACGTCCGCAGTTTTGCCGGCTGGAAGGCCTGAGGAAACCCTAAGGTTTATAGCTCTCCGGTCAGCTTTCCATTTTAACCCGAATCCCCACCTTCTCCAGTGAAGCAGGCACTGGATTTGGCCTTATTTCGTCGGGATCTGGCCGGCTCCGGAGGCCGCTGGCGTCGGGACAGCAGGCACTGCCAGTGCGGGCGCAGAAGTGCCCGGAATTTGCGCGGCACCGGATGCAGCCGGAGCCGGCGCTGTCGCGCCTGCGCGCTCCAGTACGCTAGTGCCAGTGCCAGTGCGCGTCTGGCTGTTGCCGAAATACGCGAGCATCAGGGTGCAGGCAAAGAACAGTGCCGCAAGAACGCCAGTAGTGCGAGACAGGAAGTTGGCGCTGCCGCTGGCGCCGAACAGGCTGCCCGAGCCGCCGCTGCCGAAGGCTGCGCCCATGTCGGCACCCTTGCCGTGCTGGACCAAAATCAGGCCGATCATGACCAAGGCCGACAACATCTGCACGGCAAGAATAACGGTTAGCAAAATACCCATACTGACTCCTGATTAAATGGCGGTCTTCGCAGGCACCGGATGGGGTGCTGCAGCAATGATTCTTAGAAAATCCGTCGCTTTGAGAGCGGCCCCGCCGATCAGTCCGCCGTCGATGTCGGGCTGCCTCAACAGGTCTTTGGCATTCGCCGCATTCATACTGCCGCCGTACAGAATTCTGACCCGCGCTGATCGGTCGCTGGCCGCCTGCAATTGCGCACGCAGCACCGCATGAACCGCCTGAGCCGCATCGGGTGAAGCGGTCTTGCCAGTGCCTATAGCCCAGACCGGTTCGTAGGCGACGACGATTTCGCTGATGCAGTGCCCGTTGACATGAATGACCGCAGCCAGCTGGCGTCTGACGATCTCTTCGGTACGGCCGGCCTCGCGTTCGGCCAGCGTTTCACCGACACAGACGATGGGCGTGATACCGGCTGCCAAAGCGGCCCGGGCCTTTTCGGCGACCAGGGCATCGGACTCACCGTGATACTGGCGGCGCTCCGAGTGACCGACGATGACATAGCGGCAACCGAACTCCTTGAGCATGGCCGCATTGATCTCACCGGTGAAGGCACCGCTTGCGTGGGGCGAGACGTCCTGCGCGCCCAAAGCCGGTACATGCGGACTGGCAGCTTCGCCGAGCAAGGCCTGCAGCTGCGGCAAGTACACGGACGGCACACAGACCGCGATGTCGCACGACGGGGCGCCACCGGCCAAACCCTGAGCAATGGCGCGCAGCAACGCCTCATTGGCAGCCAGGCTGCCATTCATTTTCCAGTTGCCTGCAATCAGCTTTTTCATGTTGGTCGGCTCACCAGGTCAACACGATTTTGCCGATATGCTGGTTCGATTCCATCAGCGTATGCGCCTGGGCCGCATCAGCCGCAGCAAAGGTGCGGTGGACCACCGGCCTGATCGCGCCGCTGGCAATCAGCGGCCAGACCTGCGCCTTTAACGCTTGGGCAATCGCTGTTTTGAATTCGAGCGAACGCGGCCGCAGCGTTGAGCCAGTAATGCTCAAACGCTTGCGTAAAACCAGCCCGGCATTGAATTCCGCCTTGACCCCGCCCTGCACCGCGATGATGACGATGCGCCCGTCTTCGGCAAGGCAGTGGACTTCGCGCGCGACGTAGCTGCCTGCCACCATGTCGAGGACGACATCGACGCCCCTGCCACCGGTCAGGACTTTGACTTCGGCTTCGAAGTCGGCAGTCTTGTAATTGATCGCATGATCGGCACCGAGGGCCACGCAGGCGGCGCACTTCTCGTCGCTGCCCGCCGTGACGATGACCGTCGCCCCTTTGGCCTTGGCTAATTGAATGGCCGTAACCCCGATGCCGCTTGATCCGCCCTGGATCAGCAGTGTCTCGCCCGGCTGCAGACGCGCGCGCTCGAAGACATTGCTCCAGACCGTAAAAAAGGTTTCGGGCAGCGACGCCGCTTCAATGTCGGTCAGCGAGCCCGGAACCGGCAGGCATTGACCCACCGGCGCGACGCACAGCTCGGCATAGCCGCCGCCGGCCACCAGCGCGCAGACCCGGTCGCCGAGCTTGAAACCGGCGGCACGGATGGCGGCGGTATCCCCCGCAACAATCTCGCCCGCCACCTCCAGCCCGGGAATGTCCGATGCCCCCGGCGGCACCGGGTAGTTACCGGTGCGCTGCAGCACATCTGGCCGATTGATGCCGGAGGCCCCAACCCGAATCAGCACTTCACCCGCACCTGCCTTTGCGTCCGGGCGCTCGCACAACTGCAGCACGTCGGGACTGCCGAAGGCGGTGATTTCGATGGATTTCATGCGATTTTTTAGATACTTAAGCCGTCAGACCAATGAATTCGGACGCAAACAGCTATTAAATTAATAGCGACTAGCCGCGAGCTCAACGGCGATCCTGGTCGTGGCCCTGCATCGGGCGGTCCAGCAGGACTTTCATCGACAGCTTGACGCGGCCCTTCTCGTCGGTCTCCATGACCTTGACCTTGACGATCTGGCCTTCGCTCAGGTAGTCGCTGACGCGCTCCACCCGCTCATGCGCGATCTGGCTGATGTGCAGCAAGCCGTCTTTGCCAGGGAGCAGGTTGATCAGCGCGCCGAAGTCCAGAATCTTCGTCACCGGGCCTTCATACACCTTGCCGATTTCGACTTCAGCGGTGATCTCGGCGATGCGGCGCTTGGCTTCGTCGGCCTTGGCGCTGTCGTTCGACGCGATCGTGATGGTGCCGTCTTCCTCGATGTTGATCTGCGTACCGGTTTCTTCGGTCAGCGCGCGAATCACCGCGCCGCCCTTGCCGATGACGTCACGGATTTTGTCGGGGTTGATCTTCATCACATACAGGCGCGGCGCGAAGTCCGACACCTCGGTTTTGGCCGCGCCCATGGCCTCTTGCATCTTGCCCAGAATGTGCATGCGGGCTTCCTTGGCCTGAGCCAGCGCGACCTGCATGATCTCTTTGGTGATGCCCTGGATTTTGATGTCCATCTGCAGCGCGGTGATGCCGAAGGTGGTGCCGGCGACTTTGAAGTCCATGTCACCCAGGTGATCTTCGTCGCCCAGAATGTCGGTCAACACGGCAAAACGGTTGTCTTCCTTGATCAGGCCCATCGCAATGCCGGCGACGTGCGCCTTCATTGGCACGCCAGCGTCCATCAGCGACAGGCAGCCGCCGCAGACCGAGGCCATAGACGACGAGCCGTTCGACTCGGTGATCTCGCTGACCACGCGCATCGTGTAGGGAAACTCTTCCTTGCTTGGCAGCACGGCGATCAGCGCGCGCTTGGCCAGCCGGCCGTGACCGATTTCGCGGCGTTTTGGTGAGCCGACACGGCCGGTTTCGCCAGTGGCGAACGGGGGCATGTTGTAGTGCAGCATGAAGCGGTCTTCGTAGTCGCCGCTTAGCGCGTCGATGCGCTGTGCGTCACGCTCGGTGCCCAGCGTGGTGACGACCAGCGCCTGCGTTTCGCCCCGCGTGAACAGCGCCGAACCGTGGGTGCGCGGCAGCACGCTGTTGCGGATTTCGATAGCGCGCACGGTGCGCGTGTCGCGGCCGTCGATGCGCGGCTCGCCAGACAAAATCTGGCTTCGCACGATCTTGGCTTCAATGTCAAACAGCATGCCTTCGACGGCCACGCTGTCAAAAGCTGCGCCGTCGGCCTTCAAGGCGGCCATTACCTGGGAGGTAACGACCCGGCAGGCCTGGGTGCGGGCCTGCTTGGCACGGATCTGGTAGGCCGCTTCCAGCTTTGCCCGCGCCATCTCGCCTACTTTGGCTATCAGGGGTTCGTTTTTCGCAGGCGCCTTCCAGTCCCATACCGGCTTGCCGGCGTCACGAACGAGTTCGTGAATCGCATTGATAGCGATGTTGCCCTGCTCGTGGCCAAACACGATGGCGGCGAGCATGATTTCTTCGGATAGTTGTTTGGCTTCGGACTCGACCATCAACACGGCAGCTTCGGTACCGGCCACCACCAGGTCCATGCTCGATGTCTGCAACTGGGTCTTGCCCGGATTCAGCACGTACTGGCCGTCGATATAAGCTACGCGGGCGGCACCGATCGGGCCGTTAAACGGGATGCCGGAAATCGCCAGCGCCGCGCTCGATGCGATCAGTGCAGGAATGTCACCTTCGACTTCGGGGTTGAGCGACAGCACATGAATGACGACCTGCACTTCGTTGAAGAAACCTTCGGGAAACAGCGGGCGGATCGGACGGTCGATCAAACGCGAGGTCAGCGTTTCAAATTCGCTCGGGCGGCCTTCACGCTTGAAAAAGCTGCCGGGGATACGGCCGGCGGCGTAGGTCTTTTCAAGGTAATCAACAGTCAGCGGGAAAAAATCCTGGCCGGGCTTGGCTTCGGTCTTGGCAACGACGGTGGCCAGCACAACCGTGCCGTCCATGTCGAGCAACACCGCACCGCCGGACTGGCGTGCGATTTCGCCGGTTTCCATCGTGACCTTGTGCTGGCCCCACTGAAACGATTTGCTGACTTTATTGAAAATGCTCATGGGTTTTTATCTCCGCTTGATACCGGCTGCATGAGGCTGCGCCGTGGGGCCTGGAGTGTCGGCTGGCCGAATACGATGCCATTCCATAAAACGTCGCCGCAATGCGGTTTTATGGAATGACACAGCGCGTATTCGTCTGGTCTGACTCCGAATTCGCTCAGTGACGCGTTGGCGACGCCGAAGGGTTGAGGGGGTTTTATAAGTGCAAAACGCCTGAGTCAGGCAAGCCAACTCAGGCGTCTCGCAATCGATTCAAGACCTACTTGCGCAAGCCAAGTTTGGCAATCAGCGCGGTGTAGCGGGCAGCGTCTTTCGACTTCAGGTAGTCGAGCAGCTTGCGGCGCCGGCTCACCATGCGGAGCAGGCCGCGGCGACCGTGATGGTCTTTGGCGTTGGCCTTGAAATGGGGGGTCAGTTCGTTGATGCGGCCGGTCAGCAGCGCAACTTGAACTTCGGGGCTGCCGGTGTCGTTGGCAGCGCGTGCGTTGGCCTTGACGATCTCGGCCTTGATTGATTTCTCGATCATGAAATTTCCTTCTGCATTGATAGCACTTGCGAGCGAAGCAGCTTTTCCAAACCCAAGATGGTCGGGATTGAACCGCTTTCGCCGTGTTCTGCGCGCCACCTTCAGCCAAAGGCCAAGGGTTTCGCGCAGCCTTGGATTATAGCCCGCGCCCCGACAGCCAGCCGCGCAGGCGCTCTACGCCCTGTGCCAGCCGCGCCGGGTCCTTGCTGGCAAAACACCAGCGCAGCCAACCCCTGGCCTCGGGCTCAGGCAGAACCATGAAGGCGTCGCCAGGCGCCAGTCCCAGGCCAGCCTCGACCACCAGACGCTTGGCCGTAGCCAGCGAATCGCCAAAGCGGGCCTGATCGGCCAGTCTGAAAAAGGCATACATGCCGCCGCTGGCTGGCGCCACCTGCACGCCCGGCGCCGCCTGTAGCAGCGGGATCAGCGTGTCGCGGCAAACCTGCAGGTGCTGCACGATGCGCGGCGTGATGGTTTGGGTGTTGTGCATCGCAACCAGCCCGGCGCGCTGAACGAAGACCGGCGCGCAGGAGGTGTTGAACTCGATCAGCTTGCCCAGGTGCAAGGTGGCCGACGGCGGCAGCACCAGCCAGCCCAGGCGCCAGCCGGTCATCAAAAAGCTCTTGGAAAAACTGTGCGCCACCATCAGCCGGTCTTCAGGCATCGCCAGGTCCAGAAAACTCGGCGCCGCGCCTTTTGGACTCGGTTCGAAGTACAGCCGCTCATACACCTCGTCGGCCAGGATCCAGGTGCCGGTGCCCCGGCAATGCGCGAGGATCGCCGCCTGTTCGTCCCGCGTAAGCGTCCATCCGGTCGGGTTGCTCGGCGAATTGACGATCAGCAATCTGGTTTGCGGCGTGATCGCGGCCAGCAGTTCGGCCAGGTCCAGCCGCCACCGCCCGTTCAGCGGATGCAGGCTGACGCAGCGCACTTTTGCACCCATGATGGTCGGTTGCGCGACCAGGTTGGGCCAGACCGGCGTGACGCAAACGACGTCGTCGCCCGCCTCGACTACCGCCTGCACGGCCAGCATCAGCGCGTTCACCCCGCCCGAGGTGACGGCGATGCGCTCCGCGCCGATGGCGGCAGCGCCTTCGCTGCGCAGCGCGTTGGCGTACTGCGCAATCGCCTCCCGCAGTTCGGGCAGGCCGAGGTTGTGGGCGTAAAAGGTTTCACCGTCACGCAAAGACGCGGCAGCGGCATCGCGGATGATGGCCGGCGTTGTTTCGTCGCTTTCTCCGAACCAGAACTTCAGCACGTCGGCGCGGCCGAGCCCGGCGTTCGCGACCTGCCGAATCATGGATTCTTCGAGATTCAAAACAGCCTGGCGCATGGGGCCTCCAACAGTAGAAAAACAGAAATGGGGCAACGGGGCAACGAGGTGACGGGCCAGCGCCCCGGTGGCGACGACACGCCCGATTTCAAGGGCGCAGCGCACCGATTTATCTCGGCTTCCAGGCCTTTAAACGCCCTTGAAAAGTTGCGGCGCGTGCGCAGATTTGATGCAAGCGGCAGGCACGCAGCGCACCGGATTCCCCGGAGCGTATCGAAGCGCCGCGATCAAAGACAGAGCCGTTATTTTATTCAAGGAGTTCGCCATGTTTTATGTACCTGCCATTCACCCCCGCCATGCTGCCCCTGCCTTTCGCAATCTGGACCGCAGCCTCGAACGATTCGTCAACGACGCACTGCTGTCGGGCTCAGGCCGCAATCTTGAAGTCCAGCAAGACGAAAAGGCCTGGACGGTAACGCTGGACTTGCCCGGCGTGGGCCGCGACCAGCTCGACATTCAGGTCGAGGGCACCGCTGTTCGCATCAAAACCAAAGCCGAGGCCAAGCGCCAGTTCAAGGCGGCCTACGAGTTGCCGCAAGAGATCGACGTGGAGGCCACCCGCGCCAGCCTTGAATCCGGCGTGCTGACGCTGGTGCTCGGCAAAAAAGCCCCGGTCAGCCAGGCCCGGCAGATCGAAGTGAAGTGACCGAAGTGAAGTGATCGCCTGCGGGCGTCAGCCTGGCCCGGCCGGACGCCTGTTCTGCCGGGCTTTTTTGTTGTGAATGGGGTGCCATTTGCAGTGACTGCAAGCGCGGCGACCAAGAGAACAGTGACCGCTAGCGCCGTAGCCATCAACGCAGTGACCGGGACTGCGCTGGCTGGGCGAATTCAGGACTGCGCATCGGCCAGCGCCCAGCGCGGCTTGACGTCAAAGCTGTAGCTGGCCTGCGCGCTCCCGGAGCCCGCCTGCAACCGCATTCCCGCGGCCAGCGCGATCATCGCGCCGTTGTCGCTGCACAGGTACAGCTCGGGGTAATGCACGCGGATGCCGCGCTGCTGGCCGGCCGCACTGAGCTGCGCCCGCAGAGCCGCATTGGCACCGACGCCGCCCGCCACCACCAGCCGCTTCAGCCCCGTCT
>JAJAYS010000018.1 GCA_026786065.1 Polaromonas sp. | reverse complement strand
GCTGAAGACCGTGGCGTCGGCCGAGCCCGAGCGCGCGTTTTTGAGCGCTCGGAATTGGCTGGCGATCTCGGGCAGCACGCCGACCCGGCCATTGGCAATCACCACACGCAGAAAATTCCTGGCGGCGTCGGGTAGCGGCGTTTTGGCAACGCCGGTGATGACATCGAAGGTTTGTGCGTCGGTCACGCCGGGGTTGCCGGCGTACTGCTGCAACTGCGCATTGGACGCAATTGCCGCCAGCTCGTCGAGCCAGACGGTAGCGCCAGACAGATCTGCCGCAGCCGACTTGAACAGCGCCTCGGCGTAAGGTCGGGCAATGGTGGCTAGTTCGGCCATGATGGTGCTCGCTGGGCTGGGGTCAACAAAAAACGCGGCGCCGCAATCACAGCTCGGTCTTCAGACGACCCAGCAGGTCGGAGTGGACACGGGCATCGACTTCCTTGCGCAGAATCTGCTCAGCGCCCTTGACGGCCAATGCGGCGACCTGCTCGCGCAGCACCTCACGGGCCTTGACGCTTTGCTGCTCGGCTTCGACTTTGGCAGCGGCAATGATCTTGTTGCCTTCTTCGACCGCTTTGGCCTTGGCCTCTTCGATCATGCCCTGCGCGCGGCGCTCGGCTTCGGCCAGACGGACGGCCGACTCGTTGCGCGACTTGGCCAGGTCTTCTTCGACCCGCTTGTTGGCAACCGACAGCTGGGCCTTGGCCTTGTCGGCCGCCTCCAGCCCTTCAGCGACCTTGTGGGCACGCTCGTCGAGCGCCTTGGCAATCGGTGGCCACACGAATTTCATCGTGAACAGCACCAGCAATGCGAAGACGATCGCCTGCGCGACCAGAGTTCCATTAATGCTCACAGTAAATCTCCTTCAACGCGGTGTTGCAGGCGGAACTTACTTGACCAGACGTGCGATTTGGGCGAGGAACGGGTTGGCGGTGGCGAACCACAACGCAATACCGGTACCAATAATGAAAGCGGCGTCAATCAGGCCGGCCAAGACGAACATCTTGGTCTGCAGCTCGCCCATCAGTTCAGGCTGGCGCGCAGCAGCTTCAAGGTATTTGCTGCCCATGATGCCGATGCCGATACAAGCGCCGAGCGCGCCCAGACCGATGATCAAACCAGCAGCCAGCGCAGCAAAACTAATAACTTCCATGATTGACTCCTAAATAAACAAAAAAGAAAACTGAAAACGAAAACGAAAACCAGAACCGAAACTCAATGGGCGTCGTGCGCCTGCCCGATGTAAACCAGCGTCAACATCATGAACACGAACGCCTGCAACAAAATAATGATGATGTGAAACACCGCCCAGGCCCATCCCGCCACCACATGCAGCAAAAGCAGCATCAGGCTACCGAGGTCCGCCGAGAAGGCCCACGAGCCACCCAACAGGGCGATCAGCATGAACACCAGCTCCCCAGCGTACATATTGCCGAACAGCCGCATGCCGTGCGATACGGTTTTGGCGACGAAAGAAATCAGCTGCTCGGCGATGTTGACAATGCCCAAAATCAAGGCGAAAAACGGGTTTTTACTGGTGCCGAATGGGGCCGAGACCAGCTCATGCGCCCAGCCTCCCAAGCCCTTGATTTTGATGTTGTAGAACAGGCAGATAAACAGCACCGATACCGCGAGGCCCATCGTGACCGACAGGTCGGCGGTCGGCACCACGCGCAGGTAAGCATGGCTCGGGTCGCCGCCGGCTGCGCCGTAGATCTTGGTCCAGATTTCCGGCAACAGATCCAGCGGCAGCAGGTCCATCGCGTTCATCAGGAAGATCCAGACAAATACGACCAGCGCCAGCGGCGCGACGAGTTTTCGGCTGTTGGCGTTGTGGACGATCGCCTTGGCCTGGCCATCTACCATTTCGACCATGATTTCGACCGCCGCCTGGAAGCGTCCGGGCACGCCGGACGTGGCGCTGCGCGCTGCCTTCCACAGGAAGAAACAGCCAACGACGCCAATAAGCAACGAGAAGAAAATGGAATCGAGGTTGAAGACGCTGAAATCGACGATTTCTGTCTGGGGCTTGTTTTGCCAGTGCGTCAGGTGGTGAACGATGTATTCACTGGCTGTTGGGGCGTTTGCGTCTGCGGCCATCGTTAATTCTTCAATCTGTTTTCGATTTTGATTTTGATTTCGGTCCGGGGCGCACCAAAAGCGCCACCACATACACCTGCAAGGTCACCATCAGGCCGATCAGCATTGCCAGCCAGTCCAGATCCACAATCAGTCTCGGTGCCGCAAAAAGCATCCCGACGGTGGTCGCCACCTTGACCATTTCCCACAAAAAAAATCCAGCCACCGCAGCGCCCGGATGAATCGACAACAACCTGCTTGCCAGCCCGCGCGCCATTAGCGCCGCAGGTATCACCACTGTCAGCCCGCCGTAGAACGCCGACCACCCGACGTTCTGCCGCCCGGTTACACCCCATGCCAACAGTGCGACCAGGATACCCGTCAGCAACTGACCAGCCACCACCCACCACGGAGAAAGCGGTGGACTGGCGCGCCTGAGCGTTTGCGCCTGGGTGCGGGTCAGCGGCTGGAAGCCATCACTCCAGGCGCCTCGCGCATCGGCATCAGACCAGCGGTCAGCGTTTTTCGTGCGCGATGCCCCAGCTTTCGGATTTGGGTTTTGTTCGTTATCCGAAACCGCATTTTGGCGCATGACAAGTGGCATCTATTTTTCGTGGCTGGCGGGCGTCCAAACCCGTTTCATCGCAGCGTCGTTAACAGCAAAGCCTCTCATTATACGTAGGAACGCGGTCGGCCTCAACGGCTTGATCAAGTGCCTCGATGCGGTGCTTGCGATGTCATTGAATCGGCCCGCGCTGGCGGCGCACCGCGACAATCGGCAAATCGGGGCTCTTTTGCATAAGGTCGGCGTATCTTCTGCGGCCGATTCGGGATGGGCTCCGAGGCGGATTTCGCAGCCAGTGGCTGAACAGTTGTCCAGTGCTTGACGAGCTTGCCCCGCCCTGCAATCCAGGGAAATCCATTCGCCGGGTCAGACCGCCGACAATGGATTCCGGCTCGGTGGCCGGGATGACGGCACTGCTCGGCGGCAACGACAACAAAACCTCGCTGTCATCCCGCGCTTGACTCGTGACCTATCCGCCCGCTCAAACCACCGAGAATGGACTCCGGCTCGGTGCCGGGATAACGTCGGTCGATGGGGGGCGCAGAGGGTGCCTGGCTGCCGCCTGCAGGAGCTTGGCGCAGGACGCCGGGGTGCGCCAAGCAACCCCGGCTGCACAGCACAAGCAACGCACTGAAGCGGGTCCGGGTCGCCATTCCAATTCTCGAAGAAAGCACCATGTACGAAATTATCAAATTAGTCCACTTGAGCGCCGCCATCGTCTGGGTCGGAGGCATGACCTTCATGCTCTACGCATTGCGACCGGCGGCGATGGCCGCGCTGGATGCCATGCCCCGGGCGCGCTTGATGGTGGCGGTGATGCAGCGCTTTTTTCTTATGGTGGCGATTGCGGTGCTGCTGCTGTTTACGACCGGAACCAATCTCTACACGACTGGTTTTCGCTCGGTGAAAGCGGCCACCGGCGTGGGTAGCGTGCCACTTGGCTGGAACGCGATGCTGGTGCTGGGGCTGCTGATGTTTGCGATCTTCGGCCACATCTATTTCTCGGGCTTTCGCAAATTCAGGCGCGCCGTGGCGGAAGATAGCTGGCCGGCAGCGGCCACCGCCGCCGCTCGCATCCATACACTGGTGGTGCTTAATTTCGGTCTGGGCTGGCTGGCGATCGCCGCATTGCGGCTGCTGCGCTAGTGCCGCCCACCCGCCCGGCGATGCCGACGCACCGCACCGCTCTTCGGGCTTCATCCCCTTACCGCCGGGGGCGATCTTGAGCGACAACGACAAGCTCCCACCTCGGGAGAAATGGTCTGCCTGGTTCAGGCTTTCGCAAGCCGACCGCCACAAGCTGACACAGCACCGCTGGCTTAGGCCGGTTGCGCACCGGCTGCATGACCCCAAACTGTGGCAGATGCAGCACGAGGCCGTCGCACGCGGCGCCGCGATCGGCGTCTTCTGGGCCTTCGCTGCCCCGGTGGCCCAACTAATTCTGGCCGCGGTCTGCAGTGTGTTTTTCCGCGCCAACATTCCGGTGGCGATGGGGACCACGCTGATTACCAACCCCTTCACGATAGGCTTCTGGCTGTACCTCGCCTACGAGGTCGGCGCGGTGCTGATAGACGCCCCTCCCCGAATGTCCAAAGCCGACAGCAGCAGCACGCTGGCCTGGGTGACCTCTTTTGGCTGGCCGGCGGTGATCGGCATGGGCTTGTTCGCGGTGTTCGGCTCGGTGGCCGCCTATCTGCTGGTCAAACTGGGCTGGCGCGCCCGCATCTGGATCAAACGCCGGGGACGGTAGAAAATAGCCAAGCCACGCTGGCCGCCCTCGCTGCATCGGCTGCCAATCTGTTCTTCCCAACCCACCTCCTTCGCGCATGACCCACTCCCTCCCCAACGTGACCGTCGGCACCCTGCCGGATTTGCCCGATCTGCCCTGCTACCTCAACGGCGAAATTACGCCTCTGAAGGACGCGAAGATCAGCGTGCTGGACCGCGGCTTCATCTTCGGCGACGGCATTTATGAAGTCGTGCCGGGCTATGGCGGGGTGCTGTTCCGCTTCGACGAGCACATGGCCAGGCTGGAGCGCAGCCTGGCCGAACTGCGCATTCCGAACCCGCTGACGCGGGCCGAGTGGCATGCAGTCGCTATGCAATTAATAGCTGCTTGCGCCCGTGTTCATTCGTCTGCAGGCCAGAATGGCGATCAAATTATCTATATCCAGGTAAGCCGCGGGGTCGCCCTGCGCGACCACATCATGCTGCCGGGCTTGCGGCCCACCGTGTTCATGATGTGCAGCCGGATGACGCTGCCCAGCGCGGCGCAGCGCAGCGAGGGCGTGGCCTGCGTCACGGCCGACGACTTTCGCTGGGAGAAAGCGCACATCAAGAGCACCAGCCTGCTCGGCGCGGTGTTCTCTAGGCAGATCAGCTTCGACGCCGGCGCGCTCGAAACCGTGATGTTTCGCGGCGACTATTTGAGCGAAGCGGCGGCCAGCAACGTCTGGGTAGTCAAGGCCGGCGAGGTGCTGGGCGTGCCCAAAGACCAGTTGGTGCTCGAAGGCATCCGCTACGGGCTGATCGAGGAGATGTGCCAGGCCGCCGGGATTCCGTTCGCCCTGCGGCGCATCACGCGTGCCGAAGTGCAGCAGGCCGACGAGCTCATGCTGTCGTCGGCCAGCAAAGAGGTGTTGCCGGTGACAACGCTCGACGGCCAGCCCGTCGGCCACGGCGCCGGGCGCGGCAAGCCCGGCCCGGTGTATGCCAGGTTGTACGCGGCCTACCAGCAATTGAAGGCCCGCTCGGCACAGGCCGCTGCCGCAGAACTGGAAGGCGCGCAATGAGCGCCGGGCCGCCCGGCGGTCCCGCGGAGCCCGGCGATCTGGGCGATGGCGGCACTGCTGGCGCCGCACCGCGCAAAGAGTCGCTGATCGACTACCCGTCGCTGTTTCCGATCAAGGTGATGGGCGTCAAAACCGACGGCCTGGTTCATGCCATCACGCAGGTGGCGCACCAGTTCGACCCGGCCTTCGACGCCAGCACCATCGAATTGCGCGAGAGCAGCGGCGGCAAGTACCTCGGCGTGACGATCACCGTCATGGCGACCTCTCGGGAGCAGCTCGACGAGCTGTACCGCACCTTGAGCACGCATCCGATGGTGCGGGTGGTGTTGTAACGGGTCACGGCAAGTTGACTTTGAACCCAGGCTTTTTCGCCTCGGCCGGCGACGCTAGCAGACGGTTTTGCGCTGCCGTTTCAGACCGGCCACTCAGTGCCGGGCTGCGCACAGTTTGATCATGGAAATTCGACAGCTCGGCTGTGTCGAGTACCGCGCCGTGTGGCAGTCAATGAAGGCGCTGACCGCAACGCGCACCGCAGGCGCAGCGGACGGCGACGCAAAAAACAGGCAAAAAACCGATGAATTAGGGTGTGATCAGCTATGGATTTGTGAGCATCTGCCGGTCTATACGCAGGGGCTGGCGGGCAAGGCGGAGCATGTGCTGAACGCGGGCGACATCCCGGTGGTGCAGACCGACCGGGGCGGGCAGGTCACCTACCACGGTCCCGGTCAGGTGGTGGCCTATCCGCTGATCGACCTCAAGCGCGCCGGTTACTACGTCAAGGAATACGTATACCGGATTGAAGAAGCCGTGATTCGCACACTGGCGCATTTTGGTGTGACCGGGCACCGGGTCACGGGTTCGCCCGGTATTTATGTACGCATGGAGGACCCGTTTTCGCACGCCAGGTTGGCCGGGGGCCCTGTGGTCGTGGGGGTTGCAGGCAGCGGGGTTGTAGGCAGCGGGGCTGTAAAAAGGGACGCTGTTACCAGCGGCGCTTTAGCCAGGGGGGCTGTCATCCCGGACTTGATCCGGGATCCATGGATTGCGGGTCAAGCCCGCAATGACAGCTTCCGCGGCCTTGGCAAGATTGCGGCGCTGGGCATCAAGGTCAGCCGCCACTACACGTACCACGGCGTGGCGCTCAATGTCGCGATGGACCTCGAACCCTTCTCGCGCATCAACCCCTGCGGCTACGCCGGGTTGGTCACTACCGATTTGCGCGCCATCGGCGTCGATTGCAGCCTGGATGACGCGGCGGCGGTGCTGGCGCAAAAACTGGTCCGCCATTTGACGCCCTGATCGCCGGAGCCGAAAGCCACGGCAGCCGTATGCGCTTACCCGCCGGCCCCTCACGGTGCCCGCCCGACTGCGCGACAATATTGCCATGAGCACACCAGACGTCGTCAGGGAAGTCCAGTCCACCGAAAATTACAACCCGCTGGCCAAGCACAAAGCGGCGGCCAAGCTGTCGCGCATTCCGGTCAAGGTCGAACGGGCCGAAGTGCTGAAAAAGCCGGATTGGATTCGGGTGCGGGCCGGCAGCCCGACTACCCGCTTCTACGAAATCAAGCAGATCCTGCGCGAGAACCGGCTCAACACAGTGTGCGAAGAAGCCAGTTGCCCGAACATCGGCGAATGCTTTGGCAAGGGCACAGCGACCTTCAT
>JAJAYS010000017.1 GCA_026786065.1 Polaromonas sp. | reverse complement strand
GGGCGCTGGGCGACAAGGTCGTCAGCCCGCCGGCAGACGGCGGGCGCGGCGTGGCTGCAGTGCAGTCCAGCGACGCGGTCTGGCAGGCCTGGGAGCCCGGCCGCGTCGAGCAATTGCAGGCCCAGGGCCAAAACGTGTTTGTCGATTTCACCGCCGCCTGGTGCGTGACCTGCCAGTACAACAAGCAGACCACACTGAGCGACGCCGCTGTGCTGGCCGATATGGCGGCCAAGAAAGTCACGCTGCTGCGGGCCGACTGGACGCGGCGCGACCCGGCGGTCAGCGCGGCCCTGAGCCAGCTCGGGCGCAGCGGTGTGCCGGTGTACGTCATCTACGCGCCTGGACGCGCGCCGGTGGTGCTGTCGGAGATTTTGTCGGTTGACGACATGCGGGCCGAGCTGGCCCGGCTTTAAGAATCCGCGTATCCCCCTTTGCGGGTCTCCGGCCGGTGGCAGGCCGCAGCGGGTTATGCACAGGGTTCTCAGGAAGGATTGCGGGCTGGTTTTTCTTTTTTGCAAAGGATACACCGATGTCTGAACCTGCTTTTGATTCACGCGGCCGGTTGAACCGGCGCCGCTTTTCAAGCGCCCTGGCGCTGTCGCCGCTGGCTGCGGCGCTGCCGACGCAGGCGCAGGCGGCCACGGCCACCGTCGGCCAGCCCGCGCCCGATTTTTCAGCCCAGGACACCAGCGGAAAAGCCCACAAGCTGAGCGACTTCAAGGGCAAGCTGGTGGTGCTCGAATGGACCAACCCCGGCTGCCCCTTCGTCGTCAAGCACTACGGCGGCAACATGCAGGCGCTGCAAAAAGAATTCACCGCCAAAGGCGTGGTTTGGCTGGCCGTCAACTCGACCGCGCGGGAGGCCGCTGACTGTCATGCGCCAGCGCAACTGGCCGGCTGGATGAAAGGCAAAGCCGGCGCACCGACCGCAACGCTGATGGACGAGCCCGGCCGCGTCGGCCAGCTCTACGGCGCCAAGACCACGCCGCATATGGTCATCGTCAGCCCTCAGGGTGTGCTGGTCTATGCCGGTGCGATAGACAGCATCGCGTCGGCCCGTGAGTCCGACATCAGGACGGCCACCAACTACGTGCGCCAGGGTTTGAGCGAAGCGCTGGCCGGCAAGCCGCTCAGCGTTGCCACGACGCGGGCCTACGGCTGCTCGGTCAAGTACCGGTCGGCATGAGGGCTTCGGCGATGCCGAACGCGGGCGAGGCCGACACGGCCACCGCAATCTTGCAGCGCTGCCGCACGATTGCGGTGGTCGGCCTGTCGCCCGACCCTTCCCGAGTCAGTTTTGCGGTGTCGCGTTACATGCAGGCAGCGGGTTATCGCATCGTTCCGGTCAACCCGAAGGCGGCCAGCGTGTTGGGCGAGCGCTGTTACGCCAGTTTGAGCGCGGCGGCGCTGCACGAAACCATCGATCTGGTGAACTGCTTCCGGCGCAGCGAAGAGATCGGCGCCATCGCCGATGAAACGCTGGCACTCGGCCTGCCGGCGCTGTGGATGCAACTCGGCGTGGTCAACGACGCCGCAGCCGACAAGCTGCGCGCAGCCGGTGTGCAGGTGGTGCAGGACCGGTGTTTGAAGATCCAGCACCGGCTAGCCAGGGCGCGTGGGCTGCTCTGAGCGCAGGCCGGCCGCAGCTGGGCGCTTCTGGGTAGCCGTGCCGAGTCAATCCGACGCAGGCCGCAGAAGCACACCCACAGGGTCCCCAAGCTCCTTCTCACCCCTCGCAAGTTGGTGCGGCACCATCAACCGGGCCGCGAACGGTGTGGTGGCAGGGCAACTTGCGCAGGGTTAAAGATAGCGACTCCGGCCCGCCGCTGGTAAATTGCCTTGCAGTTTTTTTTCAAAGGCAAAGCCATGCGCAACCAATTCTCTTCTCCAATGGGTTTTACCGCCGCGCTGGGCGGGGCCGCCCGTCTCGCCTGCTACGCCTTCGCCTCGGCCGCCGTCCTGCTCGCGGCGCCTGGCGCGGCGCGCGCGCAATCGGCCATCGTGGTCGGCCAGTCCTGCGACCTGTCCGGCGCAACCTCGGCCCGCGTGAAGGAATACGTGAAGGGCGTGGACGCCTACCTGGCAAAAGTCAACAGCCAGGGCGGCGTCGCTGGACGGCCTATCAAGCTGATTCGCTACGACGACGCCTTCAACGGCGACAAAGGGCTCGAAAACGCCCGCAGGCTGGTCGAGCAGGACGGCGCGATGGTGCTGTTCGGCATGGGCTCGGCGGCGACCACCGCCGCCGTGCTGCCGTATGCGAGCGAAAAGCGGGTGCCGGTTTTCGGCTCGATGTCGGGCGCGACCTCGCTGCGCAAGCCCCAACCCATGCTGATTCACCTGCGGGCCTCCTTCGCCGACGAGGTCAACCGGCTGGCTTCGCACTTCGCCGTCACTGGAATCAAAAGAATCGGCGTGCTGGCGGCCGACCTGCCGATCGGCAAAGACGGCATTGCGGCTATCGAGGCGGCGGCCAAAGTCCACGGCCTGACGATTGTCGAAATCGCGCGGGTTTCGGGAGACCTCAAAGACCTGGATCAGGCGGTTGCCGCGCTGGCCAAGAGCCAGCCGGCTGCAGTGCTGATCCTCGCGCCAGCCGGGCCTGGCATCAAATTCACCGAGGCCATCAAGAAGGCCGGCATCACGGCGCAGCTTGCCGGACTCTCGGTGATGAGCAGCGACTCGCTCTACAAAGCCCTGGGCGACAAGGTGCAGGGCATGGTCATCACGCAGGTCGTGCCCTTTCCGTGGAACCCGCGCACCGAGCTCGGGCGCGATTACCAGAAGCTGATGACCGAGACCTCCACCCCGGTGTCGGTGGATTCGGTCGAAGGCTATGTCGCGGCGCGGCTGCTGGTCGAGGCCCTGAAGGCTTCGGCTCCGAAATTGACGCGCGAATCATTCATCGCCGGCGTCGAGGCGATGACGCGCAAGGACGTCGACGGCATGGCGGTGTCGTTTTCGGCAGCCGACCGTTCGCTGACCCGGATGGTGGACATCACAATGCTCGCCAAGGGCGGCAAGCTGGTGAATTAAGCGGGCCCGGCCCACTGTCCCCGCAGGCGCCGCGGCGGGCCGACACCTGAGACAATCCGTCGATGTTTGCCCCCCTCCAAAACGACACTTTTTTGCGCGCCTGCAGGCGTCAGGCCACCCCCCACACCCCCCTCTGGCAGAAACCCCCCGCCCCCCGCAAACAGCCG
>JAJAYS010000016.1 GCA_026786065.1 Polaromonas sp. | reverse complement strand
GCATTTGCTGATGTGATCTTGGCGGCCCGCTTCAGGGTCAATCTGCCACCATGCGCGGCGGGCTGACTTCGCCGAACGCGGCCTCGCTGATTTTTGGATTCACGCGAGCTTCCTTGCTGGAGAAAAACGGACCGGACGCACCGCCGCTTCGCAGCGCATCGGCACTGGCGGCGACCGCCGGGCAGGCGCCGGTTGCGATGTAGCCCAAGGCTGCAGCAAGGCGCCGCTCTGCCGGGTCGCCCAGCGCCTTGCCCAGGTCGTCGCTGGCCGCGCAGGTCGCTGGCAGGCCGCCGCGGTAGCCGCCGCCACCCGGTGCATTGACGCTGTCAAAGTTGACCGCGCTGTAAGTGGTGCCGCAAGCCTCACGCGGCACAAAGCCGTAGGGCTTGCCGAAGGTGGTGCTGCCTATCGTGACGACAGTGCGAAAAGGCTTCAAGGAATTGATCAGCAGCTCGCTGGCTGACGCGGTGGCCGACGACGCGATGACGAAGACCCGGCTCAAACCCTCGAGTGGCGCCGCTGGCAAGGTGGCGGTGCTTGAGGTAAACAGATAGTTGGCGTTGCTGGCGCTGTTGTTGGCGTTGAAGCGCAAGCCTGTAAAAACCTGACCATCAAGGTTGGCGCCGCCCATCAGGCTGGCCAGATTGCGCGCGGTGGTGACGCTGCCGCCGCCGTTGTAGCGCAAGTCCACTACCAGCTCGGTCACGCCCGCAGCCCTGAACGCGTCAAAGGCCGTACCCAGTGCCTTGGCGCTGGACGCAATGAACTCCTGATAAGCCAGATAACCCACCCTGGCTCCGTTGGGCGCCGTCAAAATCTTGACAGCGAGTACCGGGGTCAAAGGGTAATCGGCCGAGGTCACCATGAAGGTGCGCTGCGCACCGCCGGCATCGCTGATGACCAGGACGCGCGCGACCCCTTCGGTGTCCACGTTGGCCAGCGAACCGGTTGCGATCTGTGCGGGCGTGAAGCCATCGATAGACACAATCGTGTCGCCCCGCTGTAATCCGGCCAGGCCCACCGGGCTCAGCGGCTCGGTAAAGCGGACCTGCATGACGGTTTGCGCCGCATCGGCGAACGCCAGCGAATAGCCGTAGCCGGTGCGCCGCCCTTCGGTAAAAAACTGTGTGAACTTCGCGGTGGACTGGCTGTAGCTGAAGCGGTCCGTCGGCGTGAAAAGCAGCGAGCGAAAGTAGGCGTCAAGAGTGGTTGCCGATTCGTCAGGCGCACGCAGGTTCTCGTTCCAGAAATACTGGTCACCCATGTAGGCCTTGAGCCAGCTGCGCTGGTCGGCGGTCGAACAGGAGACAGGCTGTGCGCCATAGGCCGGTGCAAGCGGGGCAGCTGGCGTGCCACCGCCGCCACCGCCGCAGGACGCCAGCACTGCGCAAATTGCCAGAATCGCCGGGCGATATGGCTTCATGCCGCCGACCGCAGCAGTTGCAGCGCAAGGGCATTAAGCCGGTGCGCGGGCTGGCAGAGCGCATCGAGCACGCTGAAGTGGTTCAGCCCGTCCAGAGCCTCGCAAACCGGCACCCGCTCAGGCCCCCAAGCCTGCCGGATCAGCCGGTTCTGACGCAGGAACTCGGCGCTTTCCGCGCCACCGGCGACGCTGTAGAAACTGCCTTCTGCCGGGGCTGGAAGCAAGGCCGGGCTGGCCTGCTGCGCATGGACGGCACTCAGCCTGAGGGAGTCCTTCAGGAAAGGCGTCTGACGGATAGGCTCCAGGTCATACAGACCCGAAATCGACAACGCGCTTTTAACCAGATCCAGCGGCAGGTCGCCGGCATAGGCCGGCCAGTGGCAGGCCATCATCATGGCAGTCAGATGCCCGCCTGCGGAGTGGCCGATCACCGTGATGCGATTCGGGTCGCCCCCGAAGCGCTCGACGTTGCGGTAGGTCCAGGCGAGCGCATGGACCATCTGCATCACGATGTCGGCAATCGTGACGGCCGGACACAAATCGTAATTCGGGACCACCACGCAAGCGCCCTCGCTGGTGAAAGCGGCTGCGACAAACGAATGGTCGGACTTGTCGAGCGAGCGCCAGTAACCGCCGTGGATGAAAACCACCACCGGCGCGGGTTGCTCGGGCGCCGGAAAGACATCCAGGGTCTCGCCTCTGGCGGCGCCATACGCCAGATCAATGGAGCAGGGCTGCGACGCCCGCGCCTGCTTTGACGCATCGGCCCATCGAGCGAAATACGCCGCATGGTCCGGCACCAGCGCGCGGTTGTTGTACATGCGGTCAAGCCAGGCGGGGTCGGGGTGGGTCATCGCGCGCTTTCGGTGGGTCTTGGGCAATGCGTCAGATGGTGGCACATTCGTGCGCGTTACCAAAGCTCACCGAATGATGCCGAACCACGGGAATTCCCGAATTTGCTTTCAAATTGCATCTTTGTATTCTGTATACAGAGTTTAAACATGGCCGCCCCGCTCCTCAAAATTACCTCCTCACCCGATCTGGTCGATCAGGTTTACCGCAGCCTGCTCGGAGCGATCAGCGACGGCTCGATTGCGCCGGGCGCGCGCTTGCGCCAGGAAGACATCGCCGAGCAGCTGGCGGTGTCGCGCCAGCCGGTGCTGCAGGCGCTGCGGCTGCTCAAAAACGACGGCTTTGTGCTCGACGCGCCCGGACGGGGGGTTTGCGCCGCGCCGCTGGCTGCAGGGGCGCTCATCCAGACCTACCAGGTGCGCAGCGCGCTCGACGCGCTGGCCGCCCGACTGGCGGCCGAGGCGAGGCATCAGTTGCCAGCAGAGCTGATTCAGCAGGGCCGGCTTGCGGCCCGGGGCCATGACATCAGCTCGATGATCGCCGCCGACGAGCGCTTTCACGGGGCCATCTACGCGGCTTCCGGCAACCCGCTGATAGCCGCCAGCGCGCAGCTGCACTGGCACCACATTCGCCGCGCAATGGGTGCAGTGCTGCAAGTCGGCGCGATGCGTGAATCGATCTGGGACGAACACCAGGCCATCGCGCAGGCCATCGCTGCGGGCGACGCCAACGCAGCCGAAGCCTTGATGCGGCAACACGGCGTCGAGGCGGGCCAGTCGCTCGCCACGCTGCTCACCACCGCACTGGACCGCCAGCCATTGACCGGTTGATTTTTACCCCCTGAAAGGAGTTCCAGCATGAAACTGACCGCCGAGCAGCACTCGCAATTCGACCGCGAGGGCTATCTGTTTTTTCCCGGCCTGTTCACGCTTGAAGAAACCCACACGCTGAACGACGCCGTGCCCGAACTCTACGAGCGCCGGGAGGACTACAACGTGCGCGAAAAAGGCAAGGACGCGGTACGGACCAACTTTGCCGCGCACCTCTACAGCGAACCCTTCGCCAAGCTCGCGCGCCACCCGCGCATGATCGAGCCGGTCGAAGAACTGTTGGGCGAAAGCCTTTACATGCACCAGTTCAAGATCAACGGCAAGATGGCCTTCGAGGGCGATGTGTGGCAGTGGCACCAGGACTACGGCACCTGGCTGAACGACGATTTGATGCCGACGGAACGTGCCATGAACGTGGCGATTTTTCTGGACGATGTCACCGAGCACAACGGCCCGCTGATGTTCATTCCGGGCAGCCACAGAGTAGGCGTGGTCAATGCCAGGCACGACCTGACGACGACCAGCTACCCGCTCTGGACGGTGGACAACGATTTGATCCGGCAGCTGGTGCAGCGCGCGGGTGGCAAGGGCAGCTACGACGCCCAAGGGCGCAACGTCGGCGGCGGGATCGTCAGCCCCAAGGGGCCAGCCGGCTCGATGATTTTGTTTCACTCCTGCCTGGTGCATGCCTCGGGCAGCAACCTGTCGCCGTTCAACCGGGTCAGCGTTTACCTGAGTCTGTGCGCGGTCAGCAACCACATCCGGCGCCACAAGCGCCCCGAGTACATCGCCCACCGCGATTTCACGCCGATCAGCTGTTTGCCGGACGACTGCCTGCTCAAGGACTATCCGGTCGATCTGCCGTGGAAAGACGGCGTACCGCCGACGGCACTGCAGACCTCGAACGAACCATTCAACCAAATGAAAAAGGCAGCCTGAAGCTGGTTTGCGGGAATAGGTCCAGAACCTATGCCGCCGGTCATCCCGCGCTTGCAAGCGGCTCCATGCCTGGCCCCTGTCATCCCGGGCTCGACCCGGGATCCACGGCGCGTAAACAGGGACTGGGCCGCGTTCCTGGAGCCGTGGATTACGGCTCAAGCCCGCAATGACAAAAAGGCTTCCGCAAAGACCACCCCACCCCACAACGACAGAACCAGCTCGAAACAACAGGACGATTCCAATGAACCTCTATTCCAAACTACAGGAGCGCGCGGCAGCCAACAAACCCATCCGCATCGGCCTGATCGGCGCAGGCAAATTCGGTTCGATGTACCTCGCGCAGATTCCCCGAACGCCCGGCGTGCATCTGGTTGCGATTGCCGACCTGTCGCCCGACACGGCCCGCTCCAACCTTGCTCGTGTAGGCTGGAATCCGGCTTATGCCCAAGCAGAATCAGCGCAAGCAGCTATCAAAACAGGAGCAACCTGGATCACCGACGACTGGCGCGCAGTGGTGACGCACCCGCAGATTGACATCGTCGTCGAATGCACCGGCAATCCGGTTGCGGCCGTCGAGCATTGCCTGGCGGCCTTCGCGCACGGCAAACACGTGGTCAACGTGACCGTCGAGGCCGATGCCTTTTGCGGCCCGCTGCTGGCGCGCAAGGCCCGCGATGCAGGCGTCGTCTATTCGATGGCTTTCGGCGACCAGCCGGCGCTGATCTGCGACCTGGTGGACTGGGCCCGCACCTGCGGGTTTCCGGTAGTGGCAGCGGGGCGCGGCCACAAATGGTTGCCGCATTTTTGTGAATCCACACCCGATACCGTCTGGGGAAACTATGGGTTGAGCCCCGAGCAGGCCTTGCGCGGCGGCCTCAACCCAAAAATGTTCAACAGCTTTCTCGACGGCTCCAAACCATCTATCGAATGCACCGCCGTGGCAAACGCCACCGGGCTGACCGTGCCCAGCAACGGCCTGCTCTACCCGCCTGCCAGCGTCGAAGACATTCCATTCGTCACCCGCCCGATTGCCGAAGGCGGCGTGCTCGAACGCAAAGGCATGGTGGAAGTGATCTCATCGCTGGAAGCCAATGGCCGCCAAATTCCGTACGACATTCGCATGGGCGTGTGGGTCACGGTCGAAGCTGAAACCGATTACATCAAGAACTGCTTTGAAGAGTACAACGCCCACACCGACCCGAGCGGGCGCTACTTCACGCTGTACAAGCGCTGGCACCTGATCGGGCTGGAAGTCGGCGTGTCGGTCGCCAGCGTTGCGCTGCGGGGCGAACCGACCGGCGTCGCCACCGGCTGGGCGGCTGATGTTGTCGCCACCGCCAAGCGCGACTTGAAGCCGGGGGATATGCTCGACGGCGAAGGCGGCTACACCGTCTGGGGCAAGCTGCTGCCGGCGGTAACCTCCCTGCAGATGGGCGGCCTGCCGCTCGGACTGGCGCACAACGTGAAGGTGACCCGGCCAGTCAAAAAAGGCCAGAGCCTGAGCTGGTCCGACGTCGCGATGGACACCTCAACCGACGCGTGGAAGGTGCGCAACGAGATGGAAAGCCTGTTTGCGCCTGCACTGCAAAAAGCCGCCTGAGGCTGTTCATCCACGCCAGGAAAGAAAGATTCATGAACGATGTGAAGTGGACCGGCGGCACCGAACACTGGACCAGCAGAAAGGTCGATTCGGACGAGGTCAGACTATTTTTGTGGGAGAAGAAAGCGTCTCCAGAAGTCCCGCATGCCGGCACCATTTTTTTTGTTCACGGCTCATCGATGGCTTCGCAGCCGACTTTCGACCTGAGCGTGCCGGGTCGGCCGTTTTCGTCGGCGATGGACTGGTTTGCCAGCCAGGGGTTTGACACCTGGACGATGGACAACGAGGGCTATGGCCGTTCTGACAAACACCGCGACATCAACTTTGACATCAGCAACGGCGCGGACGACCTTGCGGCGGGTAGCCAATACATTTTGAAGGCGACCGGCGCGAAGTCGCTGCTGCTATACGGCATTTCGTCTGGCGCATTAAAGGCCGCACTGTTCACCGAACGCCACCCCGAGCGCGTGGCAAAGATCGCGCTCGACGCGTTTGTCTGGACTGGTGAGGGCAGTCCGACGCTGACCGAGCGCAAGAAAAAGCTGCCCGAGTTCAAGTCGAAAAATCGCCGCCCCATCGACCGGGCATTTGTACACAGCATCTTCCAGCGCGACCATCCCGACACCGCCGACACCGCCACCGTCAGCGCGTTTTCCGACGCGATCCTGACGCTAGACGATTCGATGCCGACCGGCACCTACGTGGACATGTGCTCAAAGCTGCCGCTGCTGGACCCGAAAAGAATTACGGTGCCGTCGATCATCCTGCGCGGCGAATACGACGGCATCGCCAGCATGGACGACCTGCTCGAATTCTTTCGTCTGTTGCCCAACATGAACAAGCAGTTCAGCGTGATGAAGGGTATTTCCCATGCGAGCTTCCAGCAGAAAAATTACATGATGGTCTATCAGATCCTGCACAGCTTCTTCACGATGCCCGAGCCAATCTACAAGGGGCAGTCCCAATGAAAATCCTCGCCAGATCGGTCCTCGGCGTCGCTATGTTTGCAGCCGGTCTGAGCGCAGCGCTGGCTCAAGGCAGCTACCCGACCAAGCCGGTCAAGCTGATCGTGCCCTTTGCGCCAGGCGGCTTTACCGACATCGTCGCACGCATC
>JAJAYS010000015.1 GCA_026786065.1 Polaromonas sp. | reverse complement strand
CGCGTCGGCGACCGGTTTACCAATCCGAATTAACGCGGTGGGCACACGGCGCGGCGCGCCGTGCTTGGCCGCCCCGTGCCGGCGCACACCAGCGGCCCGTCGTTTTTAGTACGTTGTGGAACCACTCGAGCTTTCCGCCTGGCTGAGACACAGCATGAGCCCCGGGGTCGGGCCGGATACCGCCCGTCGGCTGCTGGTTGCATTCGGCTCGCCGCAAGCCGTCTTTGAGCAAAGTTCCAGTGCGTTGCGCTCGCTCGGCTCAGACAGGCTGGTTCGCGCCCTCCAAAGCCCGCCCCCCGCACTTGCCGGGCAGCTCCAAACCACGCTTGACTGGTTGCAAGCGGGCGATGATCGCAGCATCGTGGCACTGGGCGACGCTGGATACCCGGAAGCCCTTCTCAACATCGAAGACCCGCCTTTGATGCTTTATCTGCTTGGCAGTCTTTCGAAACGGGCGCCAGATGCTATCAATACAGTAGCGAGAAGCCTCGCCGTCGTCGGCAGCCGCAACCCGACACCCCAAGGCGAGAGCAACGCGAGGGAGTTCGCGAGGGCCTTTGGCCGAGTCGGCATCTGCGTGGTTTCGGGCCTCGCCCTGGGCATCGACGGGGCCGCGCACGATGGCGCCTTGCAGGGCGGCGGGCATACGATTGCGGTCGTCGGAACCGGTCTGGATCGGGTCTATCCAAAAAAGCATCTGGCTTTGGCGCACCGCATTGCCCGGCAGGGCATGCTCGTCAGCGAATTCGCGCTGGGCATGCCTCCGCTCACAGCAAATTTTCCGCGCCGCAATCGCCTGATTTCGGGCTTGTCGCGTGGCACCCTGGTGGTGGAAGCCGCACTCAAGTCCGGCTCTTTGATCACCGCGCGACTCGCCGCCGAACAAGGGAAAGACGTGTTTGCGATTCCAGGCTCGATTCATTCCCCGCAGTCGCGCGGCTGCCATGCATTGATCAAGCAGGGGGCAACGCTGGTGGAATTCGCGGCGGATGTCCTGGAGGATCAGAAGTGGGCGCCGGCGGCTTCGCCAGGGCCGCACTCCGACTCCGCGCTCCTGCAAACCCCGGATGGCGCCGATCCAAGAGACCCGGCACTTCGCAGCTTGCTACAGTCGCTCGGCTACGACGCCGTCAGCCTCGATGCGTTGCAGGCCCGTACCGGGCTCGACACAGCGCGGCTGCAGGCGCAACTACTGGAGCTGGAACTTGGGGGTCAGCTTGCGCGACTGCCAGGAGGCTTTTTCCAGCGCCTGTGTGCCGCATGACCCCCTTCAGGGTGCCTGATTCGCCCGTCGATGCGATGGACAGCGTACTGACCAGTGGGCAGGCATCTGCGCTATATTGAGTTCATGTTCGAAGTTCTCGTTTACGTTTACGAAAATTACTGGCAAGGAAATGCCTGCCCCGAGCTGGATCGGCTAGGCAGGAAGCTTTCCGCGGCAGGGTTTGAAGCCGAAGAGATTCACGAGGCATTGGTGTGGCTTGACGGGCTGAACTTTGCAGCCCAGAGCACCCGCGTAGTCGAACCCCACTTGGCGCCCGCCGTTTCCGGCGTGGCGGCTGCGCCCCGGACTTTTCAGAGGGACGGGCAATGCGTTGGAACCGCGGCAATAGTCCCTGTCGCCCAGTCTGGTGACAGCCTTCGCGTCTATTCCGTGAGCGAACAGGCGCACCTCGGCTCGCAGTGTCTTGGGTTTGTCTGCTTTCTCGAAGCCTCTGGCGTGTTGCCGCCGCACATGCGTGAAATCATTATCGACCGCGCGATGGCTGCGCCCGGCGAACCGGTCACGATCGATGACCTGAAGATCATCGTGCTAATGGTTTACTGGAGTTTTGGCGAAGAACCCGAGGCGCTTGTGCTCGATGAACTGTGTGACGACATTGGGCGCCGTGTTGCGCACTAGCGAACACTTCAGCTTAAAAGCCGTTCCGGATTCGCGTTGAGCTTCGCCAATGCGTCCCGCGTGGCTCGCACCGTCAGCGTTTCTTCCTCTGTCGGCACCAGCAGACCCGCCTGAAGGTACGCCGCAACCCTTTTGGCCTGAATCAGGAAATGAAGCGCGTCGGCAGACGCGAAAAGGTGCAGCTGCTTGCGCTCGCTGCACCAGGCGAACTGCACCTGCGTGACCGCGCCGCTGTGGTCAAGATTGAACCAGCTGCCCAATTGCAACTCGGTGACCCAGGCTCGGACCGCCTCGGTCGGGGTACTGCCACCATCGGTGATGATTTTCACATCGGCCGCATCGAGTCCTATCATCGTAATCAGACTTTCGGGGTCCAGCGGCAGATCGCCGACGTCGTCGTCCGACAAATAGTCTTCAAGGTGGGCCAGCCGCTTGGCCATCTGCTCAATGCGCTCGCCTGAAATACCCTCCGTCTTGGACATGAAGGCATCGGCCAAAGTATCGCTTATGGCCTTCAAATGACGGTCCTGCTCGGCCACGGACAGACCCAGCATGGTCATGCCGCTGCGCAGAAGCTGCAGCAGGGCTGGAAGGGCGGCGATGACACGCGCCCGGTCTTCCCGGTTCGGCTTCGCGCTGGCCGCCCAGACCAGGTCCGCAGCCGTGCGTTTGAGGGTGACGGTTTCCGGATGCTGGGGCCCGTTTTTGACGGCCGAAATAGCCAGCACTTCAGCCCACACCTTGAACAAAAACTCCCGGATCGCCTCGCGTACCGGCATGTCGTTCAGCATGCTCCGCAGCTCGATGGTGTACTGAATCGCCATCGTTTCTTTTTGCTCGACCTGCTGCGCCACTGTCACGACCCGCAAGGTACTGCGGCGCTCCGACAGGAATTTCGCCAGAAATTTTTCGAACTCGTCATAGGCGATCTGAAAAACACGCCGCCCGGTTTCCGGGTACTGCTCGATCACCTGCACAACCCGCCGCACTTCAAGCTCCAGTGCACCGCCGGAGATGGTCGCGTTGAACCCGAGTGCACAGGAGCCCATGCGGTCAATCAGGCGACGGGCCGGATGCTGCAGCGACTCGAAAAACTCGGTTTCAGACAACGCCACCCGCAGCACCGGGATCTGCAGACGCGCAAACCACACCCGAATGGCCGCCGGAATGCGCTCTTCAGCAAGAATGCTCTGAAACATCAGCGCGACGATCTCAATCGTGGCTTTTTCGGAAGCACTGCTTGCAGCCTGCTTCAGGGCCGCGCTGCGTGCCCGCACTACCGCGACTGCTTCGGCGACCTCAGCGGATCCATAGGCGGCGCCCGTCGCGATGTGCTCCACGGAGACATTCTGGGAGTGCTGCGCATCGAGCGCCCGAACCAGCGCGGGCGTTGGCGGTGTCGGGCTGGTTTCTTCAAAACCAGGCACGTGATCGGCCAGCATGCGCTTCAGTTGGCCCATCACGCCCTGCGCCCGCATGCGGGCTCGCGCAAGCGGCGACACGCCAGTCTGCATGCGCGTCTCTTCGCCTACGCGCTGGTTGGGTGGCGGACTGTGCAGCGCGGCGCCTGAACCCGCCGCGGGTCTGGCACTCGTCGCGGGAGCAGACTGATCGGGGCGGCCACTCGGCGCCACGTCATGGCCGCGGCCTGGATCCTGGGCGCCGACAACCGCCCCGTCCGACCGCACCAAATCGGCCGGCGGATCGTTCCGGGAATTTGACGGGGTACGCTTGACCATGGGCCTGAGATCGATCTCAGCCATCACGCCGCTGCGAACCAAAAACTCGTTGGCTGCGTGATAAACGCTGAGCATCTGCTCGGCAAGCGTTTTCTGGATCACGTCCTGAACCGAAACCCACAAGGGCCGGGGAAGGCCGGCCCGGCTCCACTGCTGCAGCATGTGCCGCGCCAGTACCTCGGGACGAAAGATGTCTTCCTTGTGCAGTTCCGCAATGGCGTCCAGTCGCTGAATGCGCAAGCGAACGTCGTTGAGTTCCCAGCTGACGAGATCAAGCAGCCGCAAAGCCAAGCGCGAAGTGGCGATCTCGTCGTCCATGACCTCGTCGCCCATCAGCTCGAACGCGCCGGTCAGGCTCAGTTTGGATGCGGATGGAGGCGGAGTCAATTGACGCGCGGCAGTCCACGCCTCTGCAGTTCCCTTTATCCAGTTCGATCCGGCCCTCTGAAACGCTAGCCAACCGTCGCGGCGCTCCTGCATCTCCCGTGCGGCCACCGGCTGATCGACCAAGGCGGACAAACGCTCCTGAATTGCCCGGGAAAGGCCGGGAAGCAGCCTGACCGCGCTCTCGACGAAAAGAGCCCTCGTCTGCCCTGACAAAGAGCCGCCGTTTTTATTCGGTGTCGCCACATCCGCCTCGCTGTATGAACGCCTAGCTTATACGGTGGCACCCGAGTTGGGATCGTTCGGATCTTCGTCTTTCCGGGCTGGTCCTTTAACCAGGTCTTCGCGCCGGATACCAAGCCACATGGCGATGGCTGCGGCCACGAACACCGACGAATAGATGCCAAACAAGATACCGATGGTCAGCGCCAGCGCAAAGTAAAACAGTGTCGGTCCACCGAAAAGCAGCATCGACAGCACCATGATCTGCGTCGAACCGTGTGTGATGATGGTGCGACTGATCGTCGAAGTGATGGCGTTGTCGATGATCTGCTCCGTGTTCAACTTGCGGTAGCGGCGAAAGTTCTCCCGAATCCGGTCGAAGATCACCACCGATTCGTTGACCGAATAACCCAGCACCGCCAGCACGGCGGCAAGCACCGCCAGCGAAAACTCCCATTGGAAGAATGCGAAAAACCCCAGAATGATGATCACATCGTGGAGGTTGGCGATGATCGCCGCAACTGCATATTTCCATTCGAAGCGGAACGCCAGATAGACCATGATGCCGAACACCACCATCGCCAGCGCCTTCATACCGTCCTGAGCCAGTTCTTCGCCGACTTGCGGTCCGACGAATTCGGTGCGCCGCAGTGTCACGCCGGGCTCGCCCGCTTTAAGCGCAGAAAACACCTTGTCGCTTTGCTGCGCCGTGCTGACCCCTTTTTGTGCCGGCAGGCGAATCATCACGTCCTGAGAATTGCCGAAATTTTGCACCTGAACATCGGCAAAGCCAAGCCCGGCCACGGTGTCCCGGATCTTGCCGACGTCGGCCGTCTGCTGGTAACTGACTTCCATCAGCGTGCCGCCGGTGAACTCCACCGACAGGTGCAGGCCGCGCGAAAACAGAAAGAAAACCGCCAGCGCGAAAGTACTGAAGCTGATGACGTTGAAAATAAGTGCATGCCGCATGAACGGAATGTCGCGGTGAATCTTGAAAAATTCCATGAGATGTTCCGGTACGCGGGGCGCGGTTTATTTAGAGATGGCGGTCGAACTGATGCCGGACGGCCGCCAGACCGTGCCGATCGACACGGTTTTGAGTTTCTTCTGCCGGCCATACCAGAAGTTGACCAAGCCGCGCGAGAAAAATACCGCCGAAAACATGCTGGTCAGGATGCCTGTGCAGTGCACGACCGCAAAACCACGCACCGGACCCGAACCGAAGGCCAGCAGCGCCAAACCGGCGATCAGGGTGGTGATGTTGGAGTCGAGAATCGTCGCCCACGCGCGGTCGTAGCCGGTTTGAATCGCCGCCTGAGCCGATGCACCATTACGCAGCTCTTCGCGCACGCGCTCGTTGATCAGCACGTTCGAATCGATGGCCATGCCAAGGGCCAGCGCCATCGCCGCCATGCCGGGCAAGGTCAGCGTGGCCTGCAACATGGACAGCACAGCAACCAGCATCAGCAGGTTGACTGCCAGCGCCAAGCCCGAAAACAGGCCGAAAAGCATGTAGTAGGCCGCCATAAAGGCCACGATCACGATGAAACCCCAAGTGACGCTTTTAAAGCCCTTGGCAATGTTTTCGGCGCCCAGCGTCGGGCCGATGGTGCGCTCCTCGATGATCTCCATCGGCGCGGCCAGTGAACCGGCACGCAACAGCAGCGCCAGATCGTTGGCCTCGGTAACGCTCATCGAGCCCGAAATCTGGAACCGATTGCCAAGCTCGCTCTGAATCACAGGCGCCGTCAGCACCTCGCCACGGCCTTTTTCAAACAGCACGATGGCCATCCGCTTCTTCAGGTTTTCGCGGCTGGTGTCGCGCATGATGCGTCCGCCCTTGGCATCGACGGTGAGGTCCACCTTGGGTTGCTGACTCTGCGAGTCAAAACCCGGCTGCGCATCGGTCAGGTTCTCGCCGGTCAGTATGACTTGCTTCTTGACGATGACGGCCTGGCCGTTGCGCTCGAAAAAGCGCTCCGCACCAAACGGCACGGCGCCCGAGTTGTTTTCGGCTGCACGCGCCTCAGCACCGTCTTCCACCAGCCGCATTTCAAGCGTCGCGGTGCGGCCCAGAATGTCTTTGGCCTTGGCCGTATCCTGCACACCCGGCAACTGCACCACGATGCGATCCAGCCCCTGTTGCTGGATGACCGGCTCGGCCACGCCGAGCTCGTTGATGCGGTTGTTCAGCGTCAGGATGTTTTGCTTCAAGGCCTGATCCTGGATGCGCCGGGCCGCGTCGGGTCGGATCGTCGCCGTGAGCTTGTACTCCGCGCCTTCGGCGGTGTCGCTGGCCTGCAGATCGGGAAACTGGTCCTGCAGCACAGCCTTGGCCGCATCCAGCGTGGCCGAATCGCGCACCCGCAACTCGATGGCCTGACCGTTGCGCGCAATGCCGCCATGGCGCACGTTCTTTTCGCGCAGCGCCAGCCGCAAGTCGCCGGCAAGCGACTCGGCGCGTTTGGTCAACGCAGCCGGCATATCGACCTGCAGCATGAAATGCACGCCGCCACGCAGGTCCAGCCCCAGGTACATCGGGTTGGCATGCAACGCGGTCAGCCAGGCCGGCGAGCGCGACAGCAAATTGAGCGCCACCACGTAACCGGTTTCGCTTGCTGCAGGCGCCAGTACTTTCTGGATAGCGTCCTTCGCGCGCAGCTGGGTATCGGTATCGCCGAAGCGGGCGCGCACCGAAGTCCCGTCCAGCGTCACCGCATCGGACTTGATGCCGGCCTGCTGCAAAGCCTGCTCGACCCGCGCCAGCGTGGTGGCATCGATCTTCAGCGACGAACGCGCGCTCGAGACCTGAACGGCCGGCGCCTCGCCGAACACATTGGGCAGGGCGTAGAGGGCCGCGACGACGAGCGCGACCAGCATGATGGCGTATTTCCAGACCGGGTATCGATTCATGTCGGGGCTGCTTGTAAAGACCGGGGGAAAGCGACGGCGGCTGGCGATGCGCACTGCGCGTTCGCGAGGCTTGCCGCTCGTCGTCAGGTTATGTTGACGGGACTGATGAAGAAGGCGGGCCGGGTTAGCGGGTTGCGACTATGGCACCGCGCGGCAACACCTGGACGATGGCGCTGCGCTGCAACTGGACTTCAACGCCGGGCGACAGCTCCAGCGTGAGGTAGGACTCGCCGAGCTTGGTGACCTTGCCAAGCAGGCCACCAGCGGTCGCAACTTCGTCGCCGCTAGCCAGCGCCGCGATCATCGTGCGGTGCTCTTTTTGTTTCTTCATCTGCGGGCGGATCATCACGAAATACAGCACAACAAACATCAGAACCAGCGGCAGCATGCCGGTCAGCGACGACATCATGTCTCCTGCGGGTGCGGCTGCCGGGGCGGTCTGGGCGAAAGCGGAATAAATAAACACGGCGAACTCCAAAAAAAGGGGCTGAAAGGGCGATTGCCTTCCCCATTCCGCGGTCGGGCAGGCAAACGCGCATTGTATGCGGCGCTGTTGTTGGAGACCTTGTAAGCAGCGGGGGTTCCCGGAGCCCCTGTTTTAGTGCTGCGTACGGCTCTCAAGAGCCTGGCCGCATCCTTCTGTCGGCCGTCTTGACGGGCATGTTGGCGGCGCGTTTGCCGCTACACCAGGCTGGACTGCCGCGTCGGGGCCGGTTCGCGCAGCGCCGCCATCAGCGAGGCCCACTTCGGACGAACGGCCGCCAGGTGCCTGGCTTTGACATGGCCGTAGCCCTTGATGCCCTCGGGAATCCGCGCGATCTCGAGTGCGGTAGCATGGTTTCCGGCATCCAGCACCCGCAGCACTTCTTCCAGACTCGCCCGGTACTCGGCAATCAGCGCCCGTTCGGTACGGCGCTCGTCGGCGTGGCCAAAGGGGTCGAACGGCGTGCCGCGCAGCACCTTCAACGGCGCCAATAGCCTGAAAGCGGTCTGCATCCAGGGGCCGAACGCCTTTTTCTGAAGCTCTCCGCGCGCGTTCTTTGGCGCGACCAGCGGCGGCGCCAGGTGGTAGTGCAGCTTGAAGTCGCCTTCGAACATGGCCTCGACCCGGCCCAGAAAGCGGCGGTCGGTGTGCAGCCGCGCGACCTCGTATTCGTCCTTGTAGGCCATCAACTTGAACAGGTAGCGCGCCACCGCCTCGCTCAAGCTGGTTTTGCCCATCGGGCTTTCGGCCTGGCGCACCTTTTCAACGAAGGACCGGTAGGTCTGCGCGTAGCCGGCATTTTGATAGTCCGCCAGAAACGCCACACGCTGCGCGAGCATTTCGTCCAGCGAAGGTTTCTTGACGAATTCGATCACCTGCGCCGCCTTGAACAGCGCCTGCACCGCCGCCAGGTCGTGCGCACAGCGCCGGCCCCATTCAAAAGCGCTCTGGTTGTTGGCCACCTGCACGCCGTTCAGGTCCATTGCGCGCATCAGCGCAGCATGAGACAGCGGCACCCGGCCTTTTTGCCAGGCAAACCCGAGCAGCAGCGCGTTGGTGTACATCGAATCGCCGATCAGCTGCACCGCGACCTGCTCGGCATCGAAGGCGGCGACCCGCTCGCGGCCCACCGCCGCTGCCACGGCCGTCTCGCAATGCCCTCCGGGAAACTGCCAGTCGGGATTGCCGATGAAAGCGGCCGTCGGCGTGCCGTGCGAATTCAGCGCGACGAAAGTGCGCCCCGGCTGCATCACGCTCAGCGTGTATTTCGACGCGGTAACGATCGGGTCGCTGCCGATCACCAGATCGGCCTTGGCGGTATCGACCTTGGTGGTGAAAATCGCCTCGGGCCGGTTGGCGATCTGGATGTGGCTCCAGGTCGCACCGCCTTTTTGCGCCAGTCCGCCGGCATCCTGCGTGACCACTCCCTTGCCTTCAAGGTGGGCGGCCATGCCGAGCAACTGGCCGATGGTGATGACGCCGGTGCCGCCGACCCCGCCGACCACGATGCCCCAGGCAGTCTCGAGCACCGGCAACACCGGTTGCGGCACATCAAAGAGGCTAGAGGCATCGCCCTTTTTCTCTTTTTTTGGTTTTTTGAGCTGCCCGCCTTCCACTGTGACAAAGCTCGGGCAAAAGCCTTTGACGCACGAATAGTCTTTGTTGCAGCTGTTCTGGTTGATGCGGCGCTTGCGACCGAAATCGGTTTCCAGCGGCTCCACCGACAGGCAGTTGGATTGCACCGAACAGTCGCCGCAGCCTTCGCAAACCAGCTCGTTGATGACGACGCGCTTTGAAGGATCGACCAGCGTGCCGCGCTTGCGCTGTCGGCGCTTTTCGGTGGCGCAGGTCTGGTCGTAAATGATGGCGCTGCAGCCTTTAATTTCGCGGAATTCGCGCTGGATTTGGTCCAGTTCATCCCGGTGATGCACCGTCACGCCCGGCGGCAGGTAGTTGATCAACTCGGAGTGACCGGCGCGCGCGGCGCTGCTGTCCAGGGTGTGCGTGCGGCCGTGATACTTTTCGGGTTCGTCGGTGACCACGACCAGCCTGACCGCGCCCTCTGCCCGCAGGCTGTGCGCGATCTGCGCCACCGAATGCCCCTCGGGCCGCTCACCAATTGGCTGGCCGCCGGTCATCGCCACCGCGTCGTTGTAGAGCAGCTTGTAGGTGATGTTGACGCCGGCGGCAATCGACTGGCGAATCGCCAGCAGGCCGCTGTGAAAGTAAGTGCCGTCACCCAGATTGGCAAACACATGCGTATCGGTGGTGAAGGGCGCCTGGCCGACCCAGGCCACACCTTCGCCGCCCATCTGCGAGAAGGTCGAGGTCGAGCGGTCCATCCAGGTGGCCATGAAGTGGCAGCCAATGCCGGCCAGTGCACGCGAGCCTTCGGGCACCCGGGTGCTGGTGTTGTGTGGGCAACCGCTGCAGAACCACGGCGCGCGCTCACCGGTGTTGATTTTCGATTCGCTCAGCGCCCGCTCGCGGCCTTCGATGATGGCCAGGCGTTCGTCCATGCGGCGCACCACCTCAAGCGGCACGCCGAGCTTTTTCAGGCGCTTGGCAATCGCCTTGGCAATGATGGCCGGCGACAGGTCGGCCTTGGCGCGCAGCAGCCAGTCGCCGCTCGGGTTGGCCTGGCTCCATTCGCCGCCCGACTGGTCGCCCTCGGGCTCGTCGAACTTGCCCAAGATGTTGGGCCGGACATCGGTCCGCCAGTTGTAAAGCTCTTCCTTGATCTGGTATTCGATGACCTGACGCTTTTCTTCGACCACCAGGATTTCCTGCAAGCCCTGTGCGAACGCCCGCGTCATTGACGCTTCGAGCGGCCACACCACATTGACCTTGTGCAGCCGGATACCGACCTGATGGCAGGTGGCCTCATCCAGCCCAAGATCAGCGAGCGCCTGGCGCGTGTCGTTGAAGGCCTTGCCGCTGGCGATCAGGCCAAAGCGGTCGTTCGGCCCCTCGATCACGTTGTGGTTGAGTTTGTTGGCCCGGATGTACGCCAGCGCCGCGTACCACTTGAAGTCCATCAGCCGCGCTTCCTGCTCCAGCGCCGGATCGGGCCAGCGGATGTGCAGGCCGCCGGGCGGCATCGTGAAGTCTTCCGGCATGACGATCTTGACGCGCTCTGCATCGACCTGCACCGAGCTTGACGATTCGACCACCTCCTGAATCGTCTTCATGCCGGCCCAGACGCCGGAGTAACGGCTCAGCGCGAAGGCATGCACGCCCATATCCAGAATGTCCTGCACGCTGGACGGGAAGAACACCGGCAGCCCGCAGGCCTTGAAGATGTGGTCGCTCTGGTGCGCGGCAGTCGAGCTTTTCGACACATGGTCGTCGCCAGCTATGGCGATGACCCCGCCGTGCTTGGCCGTGCCGGCCATGTTTGCATGTTTGAAAACATAGGAGGTGCGGTACACGCCCGGCCCTTTGCCGTTCCAGAAT
>JAJAYS010000014.1 GCA_026786065.1 Polaromonas sp. | reverse complement strand
CGCGCATCCAGCTTAAAACGCTGACGCAGCGGCTGCAGAAGATGGACTTGACGCTGCAGGTGTCGGAAGCGGCTATTGAGGAGCTGGCCAAGGTCGGCTTCGATCCGGTTTACGGCGCGCGGCCGCTCAAGCGTGCCATCCAGCAGCGCATCGAGAACCCGCTGAGCAAACTGCTGCTTGAAGGGCGTTTCCCGCCCAAGAGCACGATCGCCGTCGGCGTCGATCCGATCCGCGATCCAGGGGTGTTTCATTTCGAGGGCAGTCCGGGCTGATTGCAGCGCGGGACCTGTCGGCTAGAACAGCGAGGGCTCGAATTCGATTTGCGGAAAGGCGATGCGCACTACCGTGCCGGTCCCGGGGGCGCTTTGGATGCGCATCGAGCCGCCGAGCGATTCCGCCCGAAAGCGCATGCTGGCCAGCCCGTGGCCGCCAGCGCGTGCGGCGACGGCATCAAAGCCGGCACCGTCGTCCCGGATTTCCAGCACCACCAGTCCGTTTTCGTCGAGTTGAAGCTTGACTTCGGCCTGGGCGGCGCCGGCGTGCTGGCCGATGTTGGCGAGCGACTCCTGAACGAAGCGATAAACCGCGAGTTCGACATTGGGCTCCAGCACGCATTCGTCCAATGAGAGACGTACCGGAATACTCAGCGCAGCGCCGGTTTCGTCGCAGATGTTCTGAAGTGCAATGCCCAGCCCCAGATGCGTCAGTGCCGACGGCCGCAGGTCTTCAATGATTCGGCGCTTCAGCGCGATACCGGTTTTCAGGTGTGCAGTGACACGGTCCAGCCGCATCAGTATTTCTTCGGGGTTGCCGACCTTGGCGCGCGCGCGGGCGATTTCCATCGTGCTGGCCGTCAACACACCGCCGAGCTCATCGTGCAACTGCCGGGCGACGAGTGCGCGCTCTTCCTCGCGGGTATCCTGAAAGTGGCGGGTCAGTTCGGTCAATTGGCCGGTACGGCGCCGCACCTGGCGCTCGAGCTGACCGCGCTCGGCCAGCAAAGCGCTGCTTTGGCGCTGCCGCCCGCTGTCCTGAGTTTGAAGCTGTCTGCGGTACAGCAACAGGCTGAGCAGCGCCAGGAAGGTCAGCCCACTGACAGCAACACGCCCACTCATCAGCGAACGAAAAATGGACTCGCGGTTTTTTTGCTGCAGTCGGGCTGCGCTCGCAAGCTGGACCTCAACATCGCGGCGCAGGGCTAGCAGCGCGGTTTGCTGCGTGCCCGCAGCAGCAGCTTGAAAAGCTTCGGTCACCGATCCCGCCCGAGCCAAAGCCAGGGTGCTGCGGACACGCTCACGCCTCTGGAGCGCGATTTCTTCAATTCGCGCCTGCATTGCTGGTTTGGTTTCGGGGTTGAACAGCTCCGCGGCAGCGGCTTCGGCTTTCGGCATCGCGGCCTCCGCTTCGGCAATTTGCTCCAGATACACCGGCAGGCCGGTTGTCAGAAATGCGAACTGTGCTGACTCGGCGCTGGTCAGCAGGTGAAAGAGCTCAAGGGCTCCGACATGCGATTCTGTGAAGATGGTGGAGCGTTCGAGCGAGGAGCGAATGTCGAAATAGGTTTTTTCGCTGACGGCAATGAGCGTAAAACCCAGCGTGAGAACGATTGAAAAGACGTGTCGTTTGCGCAGCCACCGGGCTAGCGGGCTATCTGCCCTGCGCGATGGGCTTAAAGACGGGCTGTTGGCCGGGCGACTGGGCAAGGCGTCGTGGGCTGTTTTGCGCATGCCAAAGTATCAACCCGCCTCTGACCGCAAACTCAAGTTTTATCGTAGGAACTTGGGTAATTACATACAAATTAGCATATTTACTGCTGGCGATCCGACGCTTTGCGAATTGCTAGTGCAGGTTCGACGGGAGCCGATCCGGCTGCCTAGGCACCGCGCTGCCGCGCTGCCTCGCCTTTATCCCTGGCGGAGTTGACGGCCTGTGATGGCCACAATCAGCACGCTGCGCTTCGTGCAATCGAGCCTGCAATCCCCAAAATCAGCGCTGGCCGAAAGCCTGCTTCAAGCGTTGTCCCGCGTACCCCTGCGCGTCTTTCGCCTTCGCAACGACGGCGGCCATGCCGAAGAACTCGTGCGTGACGCCTTGGTAGATCTTGCGCTCCACCGGCACACCGGCTTTTTTCAGCGCCGCTTCAAGCTCCACGCTGTCGCTTGCCAGCGGGTCGATTTGTGCATGGACGATGGTCACCGGCGGCAAGCCTTGCAGTTTGGCGCCCACCACATTCAGACGCGGGTCCTTCAGGTTGTCCGGCGAAGTGGTGAGGTGGCCGACGAACCATTCGATCATCGCCTTGTTCAGCGGTTTGGCCATCGCATACTCCTGGTAGGACTCGGTCGTCAGGCTGGTCTGGGCCACCGGGTACACCGCCAGCACATGCAGCGGCGCCTGCAGGTTCGCGTCGCGTACCGCAATCGCCGTGGTCACGGCCAGGTTGCCGCCGGCGCTTTCGCCAGCCAGCGCAAACTTTTTGGGATCACCGTTGATCGCCGCCGCATTGGCCAGTGCCCACTTGTAGGCTGCCAGCGAGTCGTCCCAGGCATGTGGAAACTTGTGTTCCGGCGCAAGCCGGTAATCTACCGAGACGACCACCGCATTGGCCTGTTTGGCCAGTCCCCGCGCACCGCCGTCGTAAACCTGCTTGTCGCCTATGACCCAGCCTCCACCGTGAAAGTACACGATGACCGGGAACGGTCCGGCGCCGGCTGGCGTATAGACCCTAGCCGGGATCTGCCCTGCGGCACCGGCAATCATGCGATCAGCGCTTTTGACACCGGGGACCAGACTTTCCGGGTCGGTGCTCTTGCCCTGCTTTTTCAACACCGCATTGACGGCATCGGCCGGCGTCGGCTGTTTGCGAGCCTCGGCGGGGGTCAGTTTTTCAATCGGCTTGGGATTGAGCGCGGCATGGGCGTCTAGGACGGCCTGCATATCGACATCGGCCCGCATCGCTGCGGCCGGTTGCGCGGGCATCTTGCCCGCGGAGTCGGGGGAGGTGTGGGCTGCGGAGCTGGCTAGGCCAGAGGCGCACAGCATGCCTGCAGCAAGGGCGAGAGGGGCAAATTTCATGGAACTCCATCGGTCGGGTAAAGGGTAGAGCCAACATCGGCTTACCCAACAAGCTACAGCAGGGCGGCGGCGGCTTTGCGCGGAGATGGCGCGGATTTTCGTAGGAGTTCGGGTGCTGATCTTGAGGGTGCTCCGTTGGCAATGCCAACACCCTGTTGCAACAGTTGCGGTTGCGGCAGCATCGACCGCTCGCCTGGCCGGCGTGGCTATTGATCGAGATGACGCAGAAAGGAATGGCGCGAAAAACGTGGGGTCGATCCGGCTTTTCGGTCGTGTTTCTTGTGTCGTTCGTGTAGTTCGTGTCGGTCCCGTCGGTGGGCCAGGGTGGGACCGTCGCCTAAGGCGCAACCTTGCCTGTGGGCCGTGCAGACCCAACAAGCTGTTGCCGCACCGCGCGCAGCTTGGCTGTCAGCCGTGCCTGGTTTTCGGGGCCTGTGCGAATCAGCAGTTTTTGCCCGGACGAAAGCCCCTCCAGCTTGGGGTCTTCAAACTCGTAGCGCACCCAAGTCCGGGCCGGGTTGATCGGGCCTTTGACTTCGGTCAGCCGAACGCGAAGCGGTCCGGCCGGTGCAGGCGTGGTCAGCAAGTGGTCTATCACCGCAACCACCCGGTCGTTGAAATAGGCCTTGGGG
>JAJAYS010000013.1 GCA_026786065.1 Polaromonas sp. | reverse complement strand
TGTCCATGCTGTGCATCGAGGTGCAGTGGCTGCCGGTGACCCGGCCCTGCAGGCCCAGGCGCTGGCACTCGTTGGCCAGCGTCTCGATGTGGCGCGACAGCGGGTCGTCGGTCTCGTCGCAGTGCATGTCGACCAGCTTGCCGCGCTCGGCCGCGATCTCGCACAGCAGCTTGACGCTGGCCGCGCCTTCGCTCATCGTGCGCTCGAAGTGCGGAATGCCGCCGACGATGTCGACGCCCAGGTCGAGCGCGCGCTTCAGGTTGGCTACGCCGCCTTTGCTCCGGAGCACGCCGTCCTGCGGAAACGCGACCAGCTGCAGGTCGATGTAGCCGGCCACGCGGCGCTTGACTTCCAGCAGCGCCTCGACCGGCAGCATGCTCGCATCGCTGGTGTCCACATGACTGCGAATCGCCAGCAGGCCCCGCGCCACCGCCCAGTCGCAGTAGGCGAGGGCGCGCTCGATCATGTCGTCGGCCTTCAGCTGCGGCTTCAGTTCGCCCCACAGCGCGATGCCTTCGAGCAGGGTGCCGCTCTCGTTGACGCGCGGCAGGCCATAGCTGAGCGTCGCGTCCATGTGGAAATGCGGATCGACAAAATGCGGACTCAGCAGGTAGCCGCTGGCGTCCACGGTATCGTGCGCCGGGGCGTCGAGGCCGGGGCTCAGCTCGACGATGCGGCCGCTCTGCACCGCGACCGACATGCCGCTGCGGCCGTCGGGCAGCGTGGCGTTTTTGATCAGCAAATCGAGCATGGCAAACCCTTCAGCGTGTGTTGATTGAGTGGTGGCCGCTTTTTATCCGGGATTGGATGCTGTCAGGTTGAAGGCCAAGAATTTAAGTAAAAAGTGACTCTAGCCCGGTATCGACGGGCGTAAGCAGCTCCTAAAATCATAGCGACTGAACGGCCGACACCTCAAGCCGCAGCGGTTAGCCGCCTCGGCGTGATCTCGACGGCGCCGACTGCGGTGCTCATCCAGACCGTGCCGTCCTGCACCGTCACCTGCAGCTGCATGCTGCGCTCGGCCAGCGCCGCCAGCGCCTGGCTTTGCGCGGCCTCGATCTGCCAGACCACCAGATTGGCAGCGCGCGTCAGCTTGCTTTCGATGGCCTTCCACCAGACCGGCGTGCTGTTGGCAAAGCCCAGCACCGTGACGCGCTCGGCCTTGCCGGCGGCGCGCATCAACCGTTTCTCATCGGGCTGGCCGACGTCTATCCAGTGCTGAATTGCGTCGGTGTAATCCTTGTGCCAGAGCGCCGGCTCATCGATATCCCACAGGTCTTTGGCGAATTCGAGCGTGCCCTTCTGGTCGCTTGCCGGTACGTGTAGCGCGTAGGCCAGCAGCCGGATCATCATTCTTTCGTCGGCCTCGGACGGATGCCGCGCAATGATCACCTGGTGGTCGGCGTAGATGCTGCGGTCCATGTCAGTGAGCTGGATATGCGCTTTGTAGATGGTCGCTTTGAGTGCCATGGGTGTGGTGAACGCTTGAGGTCGATAGACAACCCGTCATTGGAACAGTCTTTTACCGCGCCAGCGGGCTGCGGCGCGGCGCCGGCGAAAGGACCCTCTGCATGACTCCATGCGGTCTGTGGTCAGCCGGCCTCGGGCGGTCCGCGGCGTTGCTTTCTTTACCAATAGCTGCGCTATTGGCTGAAAAAACGCCTTGCGGCCCATCCCGATCCGGCTGCCACAGTCCCGCCCGAGGTATGCAAAGGGTCCTATAGTTTGCCGATGCCTGCCATCACACTGTCCGTCCTCGATCAATCGGTTGCCGTTTCTGGCAGCACGCACGACGCCGCGATACGCCAGACGCTGGCGCTGGCCCGGCACTGCGAGACGCTGGGCTACCACCGCTTTTGGGTCAGCGAGCACCACAGCCACCCGAGCATCGTCGGCTCGGCGCCCGAGGTGCTGATGGCCGCGATCGCCGCGACCACCACGCGCATCCGCATCGGCAGCGCCGGCGTGATGCTGCCGCATTATTCGGCGCTGAAGGTGGCCGAACAGTTTCGCGTGCTGGAGGCGCTGGCGCCGGGGCGCATTGACCTCGGCGTCGGCCGTGCGCCGGGCTCGGACTTCAAAACCGCGCGTCTGCTCAACAACCAGCCGCAAAAGTCGGCCGACGACTTTCCGGTGCAGGTTCGCGAGTTGCAGGCTTGGGTTGGCGGCGTGGAGTTGCCCGAAGGCCATCCCGGCCACGGCGTCACGGCCAACCCGATGGGCCCAAGCCACCCGACGCTCTGGATGCTGGGCAGTTCGGACTACGGTGCGCAACTTGCCGCGCACTTCGGTTTGCCCTACGCGTTTGCCTGGTTCATCACCGACGGGCAGGGTGCGGACCAGGCGCTGGCGCTGTACCGAAAGCTGTACCGGCCCAGCCCGCAGCACCCCAAGCCTGAAGCCGTGCTGTGCGTCTGGGCGCTGGCGGCCGACACCGAGGACGAGGCGTGGCGGCTTTTTTCCAGCCGGGCGCGCTGGAAGCTGGACCGCAACCGGGGCGCGCTAGGGGCGCTGCTGTCGCCCGACGAAGTCACCGCAAGGGCACCGAACCAGTCCGATGCGCTTGAGCTGGACCGGCTGCGCAGCACCGCGCTGGTCGGCAACGGCGAGCAGGTCGCAGCGAAGCTGCGCGCACTGGCGGCGCGTTACGAAGTCGGGGAATTGGGGGTCATCACCTGGGTGTACGACGCGGCAGCCCAGCGGCGCTCCTATGAACTGCTGGCGCGCGAATTTTTTTAGGGATCCTCTGCATAACTCTGGCGGCGCTGTGGCACGCGGATCGGGATGGGCCGCAAGGCGTCTTTTTGCAGCCAATAGCCCCGCTATTGGCAAGAAAAACAAC
>JAJAYS010000012.1 GCA_026786065.1 Polaromonas sp. | reverse complement strand
GGGCAGGGCGCACGCTTTGACCTGCGCCAGGTGCCGCTCGAAGAGAGCGGTTTGGCGCCGAAAGAGATCTGGTGCAACGAAAGCCAGGAGCGTTATGTGCTGGCCATCGCGCCGGACAGCCTGGCGCTTTTCCGAGCGATGTGCGAGCGCGAGCGTTGCCCGTTCGCGGTCGTCGGCGTGACCACGGCGGAGCGCGATCTGATTCTGGAAGATGGACTCGAAGGTGAGCGCGCCATCGACATGCCGATGGAAGTGCTGCTCGGCAAGCCGCCCAAGGTGCACCGCGATGTGCGCCGCGTCGAGCGTTCGGGCGGCACCTTGCACCTGACCGGCGTCGACCTGAAGACGGCCGCGTTTGCCGTGCTGCGCCACCCGACCGTCGCGTCCAAGCGCTTTTTGATCACCATCGGCGACCGCACGGTCGGCGGGCTCACGCACCGCGACCAGATGGTCGGACCGTGGCAGGTTCCGGTGGCCGACTGCGCCGTGACGCTGGCCGACTACGCCGGCTTTGCCGGCGAGGCGATGAGCCTGGGCGAACGCACGCCACTGGCCGTCAACAACGCCGCTGCCTCGGGCCGCATGGCGGTAGGCGAGGCCATCACTAACCTGCTGGCCGCGCCCATCGAGCTGGCGCGCGTCAAGCTGTCGGCCAACTGGATGGCCGCTTGCGGCGAACCGGGGCAGGACGCCGCGCTGTACGAAACCGTCAGGGCGGTCGGCATGGAGCTTTGCCCGGCGCTGGGCATTTCGATTCCGGTCGGAAAAGATTCGCTGTCGATGCGCACCAGCTGGGTCGAGGCCGGTACCCAGCACAAGGTCACCTCGCCGGTGTCGCTGATCGTCAGCGCCTTCGCCACGCTGGCCGATGTGCGGGGCACGCTGACGCCGCAGCTTGATGCGCAGCAGGCCGACACCACGCTGATCCTGATCGATCTCGGCAAAGGGCGAAAGCGCATGGGCGGCTCGATGCTCGCGCAGACGCTGGGCGACCCCGGCGGGGCCACGCCCGACCTGGACGATCCGACCGACCTGAAAAATCTGGTCGCTGCCATCAACGCACTGCGCATTCAGGGCAAGCTGCTGGCCTACCACGACCGCAGCGACGGCGGGCTGTTTGCCTGCGCGTGCGAAATGGCGTTTGCCGGCCAGGTCGGCGTGGCACTCAATGTCGATATGTTGCTGGTCGAGGGCGATGGCATCTCCGACAGCCGTATGGACACCGGGGACAGCAAAAACTGGGCAAGCCAGGTCGGCGCCCGGCGCGACGACCTGACGCTCAGGGCGCTGTTCAACGAAGAACTGGGTGCGCTGGTGCAGGTTGCCACAGCCGACCGCAACGCCGTGATGCAGACGCTGCGCGAGCACAGCTTGTCGGCTTGCAGCCACTTCGTCGGCAAAACCCGTCCTGGGCATGCGCCGCTCGATGTCGGCAAGGGGGAGGTTCAGGTCTGGCGTGACACCAAAGCGGTGTTCAAGGCCAGCTTGCGCGATCTGCACCAGGTATGGGATGCAGTCAGCTGGAAAATCTGCCAGCAGCGTGACAACCCGGCCTGTGCCGACGCCGAACATGCGTCCAGAGGAGACCCGCAAGACCCGGGTTTGCACATCTTCCTTCCCGTCCCGGACTTAATCCCTCTCCCACTGAGAGAGCGCAGGCCGGTCCTGAGCGATGTCGAATGGGGTGACCGCTCCCCTGACTTACTCCCTCTCCCCCCGGGAGAGGGCAGCGCTGAGCGTTCCCCGCTTTCGGGGCCCGTATTGTTGCTGTCGCGCCCGAAAGTGGCCATCCTGCGCGAGCAAGGCGTCAACTCGCATGTCGAGATGGCCTATGCCTTCACGCTGGCTGGTTTCGACGCCTGCGACGTGCACATGACCGACTTGCAAAGCGGCCGCGCCCGGCTCGCCGATTTCATCGGGGTGGTGGCCTGCGGCGGCTTCAGTTACGGCGATACGCTGGGTGCCGGCATCGGCTGGGCGCGCTCAATCACCTTCAACCCGGCTTTGTCGGACCAGTTCAAGGCGTTTTTTGCGCGTCCAGATACCTTCGGCCTTGGGGTCTGCAATGGTTGCCAGATGTTCGCCGAGCTGGCCGAGATCATTCCCGGTGCCCAGTTCTGGCCGAGGTTTACCACCAACCGCAGCGAGCGTTTTGAAGCCCGACTGAGCCTGGTCGAGGTGTTGCCATCGCCCAGCCTGTTTTTTGACGGCATGGCCGGCAGCCGCGTGCCGATAGCCGTCGCCCACGGGGAGGGCTATGCCAACTTTGCGCGGCGTGGCGATGCCCGGCAGGTGCTGGCCGCGATGCGCTTTGTCGATCACCACGGTGCCGGCACCGAAGCCTACCCGGCCAACCCCAACGGCAGTGCGGGCGGCCTGTCCGCCGTCACCACCGCAGACGGCCGGTTCACGGCCATGATGCCGCACCCCGAGCGGGTTTTTCGCAACATTCAGATGAGCTGGTCCGGCGCCTCGCCGGACGCGCACAGCCCCTGGATGCAGCTCTGGCGCAACGCGCGCCGCTGGATCGGCTGACAAGCCTCGATTTCCGGGGTCGGGCGCAAGCCTTGGTGCCGGGGAGGCCTGTTGCGAGCGCCTGCAAAATGAACAAAGGCTTCTGCAATGGTGCAAAGGCTGTTGTGCCGGGCCTGACCCGGTATCCAGGCGGCCTCGGGCGCTCGGCCTTGGGTTTCTGGTCAAGCCCGCGGCGACAGTT
>JAJAYS010000011.1 GCA_026786065.1 Polaromonas sp. | reverse complement strand
TGATTTTGCTACTGAATCCATAGCAGATGACGCAATTGCGACAAGGACTGGAGACCGATTTACCTTGACTTTTTTGACCCTGAAGCCAGGTTTGTTCACCGGCGCCGGGCGTGACCTGGGCGGTCAGCTCTGGTGGGACGATCTGGGCGTCACAGTTGGCAACAGGCCTGCGTCAGAACCGACCCCCCATGCCTGGCTGCTGGGCCGGGACCGTGTCGACCCGCGCAGCCGGGACAAGGCGCTTCATGCCAGCCACAAAGGCAGTTTTGGCGACGTCGCCATCCTGGGTGGAGAGTCAGGTGGGTCGACCCAGATGGCCGGAGCCGCGCTGCTGGCCGGTCGAGCCGCGTTACACGCCGGTGCAGGCCGGGTGTTTGTGGCTCTGCTCGGGCAACCAGGTTTCACGGTCGATCCGCAACAGCCCGAGCTGATGTTCCGTAGCCCGGCCACACTGGACTTCAACAACCAGGTGGTGGTGTGTGGCTGCGGCGGTGGCGATGCAGTGGCCGGGGTGCTACCCCGGGTGCTGTCCAGCGCGGCTGCGGTCGTGCTGGACGCCGACGCCCTCAATGCCATCAGCCGGGACACCCAGTTGCAGGCCTAGCTGCGCGCGCGCCGGGGCCGCGCTTACCGCACGGTACTGACGCCCCACCCGCTGGAAGCGGCTCGCCTGCTGGGCAGCAGCGCTGGCGCCGTGCAGTCCGACCGTTTTCATGCAGCGCGTCAGCTGGCCGAACAATTCCAGTGTGTGGTGGTGCTCAAGGGATCGGGCAGCGTCATAGCTGCCCCGAGCCAAATGGCGCGGGTCAACCCGACTGGGAATGGTAGGCTGGCCACGGCGGGTACTGGCGATGTGCTGGCCGGGATGCTGGGGGCCTTGTTGGCCTCTGGCCAGACTGCGTTGGAGGCGGCCTGCAACGCCGTTTTCCAGCATGGCCAACTGGCCGATGACTGGCCGCTGTGCCACCCGGGGCAGGTGTTGACGGCTGGCCTGCTAGCCCAAAACCATCAGGCCAATCTGTAACAGCAGCAGCAGTACCAGCGCAGACAGATCGATGCCGCCAATCGCCGGAATAAAGCGGCGCAGCGGCGCCAGCAAGGGCCCGGCCAGCCGACCCAGCAGGCCATACATGGGCGAGCCGGGTTGCAGCCACGACATGAGCGCATACACCAGCACCACCGCAAAAGCCAGTTGCAGCGCTACCCGAACGAACATTTTCAAAGCCACTAGCAGCAAGCCGGGCAGCATCGCCGCGGACAGGTTCAGCAGGGCGCCGACCAGCGCCGCCCATAACAGCGCATACAGCAAGGCCAGCAGCAGCCCTGCGAGCAGACTGGCCCAGTCGGTACGCGCCTTGGCCAGCGCCGTCGGCAGCAGCCGCCGCAGCGGCTTGACCAGCCAGTCCGTTACCGCCATCACAAAAACGCCGGGCTGGGCATTCATGTTGATGCGCAGGCGGTTCATCCAGGCCCGCAGCAGCGCCGCACCAATCAGCACAAAAAACAGGGTGTCGAGCAGAAAAGACAGGATACGAATCAGCATGACTACCTGGCTCTTCCTAACGTCTTGGTTTTTTGCTTGGCTTGCGCCCGGCGCTGCCCGCCGACTTCTTGACTGCAGCCTTCAGCGCCTGAATCGGCGACTTCTGCGCCCTGCCCGCTGATGCTGCGCCGCCACGCCCGCCGGATCGTTGCTCCGTCCGCTTGTCGCCCCGCGAACTGCCACGCTCGCGCTGCTCGCCCGCCGCCCGCTGAGGCGCCCGCTCTTGATCAGACAGGTCCGAGGCACGCCCGCCTGCCTTGTCTTTCATGGCGCGGGTCAGCAGCTCTTCTCCTTCGCGCACCAGACGGAAATCGATCTTGCGGCCATCCAGATCGACCCGGCTGACCTGAACCCGCACCCGCGTGCCAATGGCGTAGCGAATGCCGGTGCGCTCGCCGCGCAACTCCTGGCGCGCCTCGTCAAAACGAAAGTATTCCCCGCCCAGCTCGGTGATGTGTACCAGGCCCTCGACATACATCGCATCGAGCGTGACAAAAATGCCGAAGCTGGTGGCCGCCGTGACGACCCCGCCAAATTCTTCGCCCAGGTGCTCGCGCATGTATTTGCACTTGAGCCAGGCCTCCACATCGCGGCTGGCCTCGTCGGCGCGCCGCTCGTTGGCGCTGCAATGCAGGCCGGCGGCCATCCAGGCCAGCTGGTCCGCGCTGGCCTTTTTCGGCTTCTGGTCCGGGTCTTTGACCCGCGACGCCAGCCGCTTGGACAGTTTGGCCTCGGCTTCGCCCGGCGTGGGCAGGATGGGCAGCTCGTACTTGCCCTTGTTGAGCACGGCTTTGATGACGCGGTGCACCAGCAGGTCCGGGTAACGCCTGATCGGGCTGGTGAAGTGGGTGTAGGCTTCGTAGGCCAGGCCAAAGTGACCGCTGTTCATGGGCGTGTAAATCGCCTGCTGCATTGAGCGCAACAGCATGGAGTGAATCTGCTGCGCGTCCTGCCGGTCCTTGGTGGCGACGGCAATCTGCTGGATCTCGCCCGGGGTCGGGTCATCGCTGATGCTCATGCCCAGGCCAATCGCCTTGAGGTAGTTGCGCAGCATGTCTTTTTTCTCGGGGGTGGGGCCCTCATGCACACGGAACAGGCCAACATGCTTGCTCTGCGAAATATAGTCCGCTGAACAGACGTTCGCAGCCAGCATGGCCTCTTCAATCAAGCGGTGCGCCACATTGCGTGTGCGCGGAACAATTTTCTCGATGCGTCCGGCCTCGTCGCAGACAATCTGGGTCTCGGTGGTTTCAAAATCCACCGCGC
>JAJAYS010000010.1 GCA_026786065.1 Polaromonas sp. | reverse complement strand
TTACCTGGCCGTTCTCGAAATAAAAATGGCCTTGGCCGTGCTGCTCGGAAATTTTGACATCGAGCAGGTCTCGACGCCCGATGGCGGACCGGCGAAGGAGCACCTGGCCTTCACGATGCAGCCGATGGGCCTGCGCATGCGGCTACGTTGGGCCCAACGGGCGCAGGCCTGATTTGCGCAGACTCACGGCACGAGGGCGCTGACCCGCGGCGCACGAACAGCGAGCCGGTCCGACACGCATAAAAAGACATTCGAGATCTCGACCGGGCAGCTCTGGAGAACCAAAAGGCGGGTGTGCCTGCCCTCATGCGCCTGCTGTCTCAATCTTTGCAGCCGTTGCCCGCGTTTGCCGCAAGCGCTTTTGCCGCGACTTTGCCGCAGCCGTCGGGCAGGCTGGACACCCGCCGATACACCCCTGGGCCGACCCGCAGTCGCTACATTTTAACTAGCTGCGTACGCCGGTATTCAGGCTTATATATCCTCTTTTTGCTAAAGCAAAAGCGTTTTTTCAGCTCACGGCTGTTTGGGGCCATCGACCACTTCGGCGGCACTACGGAAGGCTTCGACCGCTGCCGGTAGGCCGCAGTAAATACTCGCGTGCAGCAGCACCTCCTGAATCTCCTCTTTGCTGGCGCCGTTGTTCAGCGCGCCCCGGACGTGGCTCTTGAGTTCGTGCTGCTTGCCCAGCGCTGTCAGCATCGCGACGGTCAGCAGGCTGCGGGTTTTCAGGTCGAGCCCGGGCCGCTGCCAGGTGTCGCCCCAGGCGTTGCGGGTAATGAACTGCTGGATAGGCTGGGTGAAGTCGGTCGCGCTGGCGAAGGCCCGGGCAACGAAGTCTTCGCCCAGCACCTGTTTGCGGGTGGCCAGGCCTTTGTCGAAGTCTTCGTCGGTAGTTTCGGTCATGCGGTGCTTTCGGTGGGTTGGACGAGGGGTGGTATCAGTTTATGGCGGCGCACCAAGTCGATTTACCTGACACGCCAGTGGCCTTGGGGCGCCATGCCGACTCGCCCCGATTGGCCTCAGGGACCTTGGGCCCTCCGCAGGATTCGGCCAGCGGCCCCACCGTTCATGGCTTCAGCGTTAACCTTGAGGCGCAGCATTTACAGGAGCCACCCATGCCCACTTCCCCGCCACCCAAGGCCAACCCGCCCCGCTACCCTGCCCCCGATCTCGCCAGCCTGCCCGAAGACATCCGCCTGCGCATTCTGGCGGTGCAGGAAAAAGCCGGATTTGTTCCCAATGTGTTTTTGGGCCTGGCCAGGCGGCCGGCCGAGTGGCGTGCTTTTTTTGCCTATCACGACGCGTTGATGCTGCTTGAGACCGGCTCCAACCCGGCCGGCACGCTGACCAAGGGCGAGCGCGAGATGATCGTTACCGCCACCAGCGCGGCCAACCAGTGCCTGTACTGCGTCGTGGCCCACGGCGCGCTGCTGCGCATCTACGAGAAAAAGCCGCTGGTCGCCGACCAGGTGGCGGTGAACTACCGTAAGGCCGACATCACGCCGCGCCAGCGCGCCATGCTCGACTTCGCGATGAAGGTGTGCCTGCAGTCGCAGGAGATGGAAGACGCCGACATCGACGCCTTGAAGCAGCACGGCTTCGACGACGAAGACGCCTGGGACATCGCCGCCATCACCGCGTTTTTCGGCCTGTCGAACCGCATGGCGAGCTTCAGCGGCATGCAGCCGAACGCGGAGTTTTATTTGATGGGTCGGGTGCCCAAACCGGCGAAAAGCGCCTGATGCAGCCCGCCGTCCGAGGGTGCCCCGATAGCGCGTATCGGGTAGCCGGTAAGGGGGCAGCCGGCCAGCGGCATCCGGCACGCCGGGTTGCGGCGCTGCGCCCGCCGGCCAGCCCCCTTCTTCAGCCGACGGCTTCGACGAGCAGCCGCATACGCTCTGGCAGCGGTCTGGCTTTTTGCGCCTTGAAGTCCACCCAGATCGTCGTCGCACCGCCAGCCGCGCAGATCAAACCCGGCGTATCGCTGCGCTCCAGCGTTGCCCATGTTTCAAAAGTGGTGCGGGCCGGGTCGCTGACGTACATCTTGATCAGCACGTCGCCGGGGTATTCGAGTTGCTTGTAGAAGTTGCAAAAGGCGTTGACGATCACCGGCCCTTCGCCGTCGGCGTCCGGCATGCAGCCAGCGCTGCGCATCCAGTCGATGCGGACGGTTTCCAGATAGCGGAAGTAGCTGGTGTTGTTCAGGTGGCCCATCGCGTCCATGTCGCCCCATCGAATGGGTATCTGCATGGTGAACACCAGCTTTTTCTTTTCAGGCAATTCGAATTTCATGGTGCTTCAGACGCTATCAAAAACATAGCTATTAACGCCCGTATTTTATGGGCAAAACTGCTAATTCTTCTAATTATTCAACCCTAGTCGGCTTCAGGCACCGAACCCGTCGTCGGCCGCAATAACTGCGCCGTTGACGAAATGGCTCTGCCCGCTGGCCAGCATCACCAGCAGCGCGTCCAGATCTTCGGGCTTGCCGACGCGCTTGCGCGGCAGCATCTGCACCAGCTTCTTGCCCTGCTCGGTTTCCCAGTGGTGGTGGTTGATCTCGGTGTCGATGTAGCCCGGACAGATTGCGTTGACGTTGATGCCGAAGCGGCCCCACTCCAGCGCCATCGCCCGCGTCATTTGCACCACGGCCGCCTTGCTCATGCAGTACACCCCGATTTGCGGCAGTACCCGCAGCCCGGCCATCGACGCGATGTTGATGATGCGCGCCCCGGCAAACGTGCCCGGCGCCGTGCCTTTCGAGCGGGCCAGCATGCGTTTGCCGACTTCCTGCGCCACAAAAAACGCGCCCTTCACGTTGGTGTTGAAGATGAAGTCGTAGTCTTCTTCGCCGACATCCTGAATGCGCTGCGTCGTGCTGACGCCGGAGTTGTTGACCAGAATGTCTATCGGTCCGACCTCGGTTTCGGCCTGCGCGACGCCGGCCTTGATGCTGGCGAGGTCGGTCACGTCGAGCTCGACCACATGCGCGGCCCCGCCAGCAGCCTCGATCTGGGCGCGCACGTCGCGCAGTTTGTCGATGCGCCGGCTGGCCAGCACGACGGCGGCGCCGGCGCTGGCCAACGTCCGGGCAAACTGCGCGCCAAGGCCGCCCGAGGCCCCGGTGACCAGTGCCACGCGCCCGGATAAGTCGATGCTGTAAGCCATAACGGTGTCCGCCCCTTCAAGTCAACAAACCAAATAGAACGACCGTTCGGTTTTTCAGCCAGCAACATAAAATTGCGCGATCGCCGCCGAGCCGGTCTCGACAACATTATTAGCGAGCCTTTATGACCAACTCAGACATCCTGACCCAATTCGGCCCTCGCGAAGCGATGGAATACGACGTGGTGGTGGTT
>JAJAYS010000009.1 GCA_026786065.1 Polaromonas sp. | reverse complement strand
GGTTGTCGTGGCTTAGTGGCAAGTCCGACCGGGAGCGCAAGCAAGCCGTGTCGATGCCGAAACTGCTGGCAAAGCCCGGCGACAGCCAGGTCAGCAGCGGCACACGCGTTTGCACGTCCGGCGCAATGGCATAGGGCATGCCATGCAAATACAGCCCGTTCTCGCCCAGCGACTCGCCGTGGTCCGACACATACAGCATGGCGGTGTCGTAGCGGGCTTGCGCACCCTGTAGAAAGCCGATCACCTTTGACAGGAAAAAATCGGTGTAGAGCAGCGAGTTGTCGTAGGCATTGACGATTTCGGCCGGTGTGCAGTGGCGCAGGTCTTCGTTTTCGCAGGCCGGCGTGAACTGCCTGAAGGTCGCCGGGTAGCGCTTGAAATAGGCCGGGCCGTGGCTGCCCATCTGGTGCATCACGACAAACAAATTCCCGGACGCATCTTTTGCAATGCCCTCCATGCCGTGCAGCAAGGCCTCGTCGAAGCATTGGCCTTCAGGGCAAATGCCGTCAATCCCGGCGGTGCCCACCTGCTCGGCCGCCACGCCGTCGCAGACCCCCTTGCAGCCCGACTGGTTGTCCCGCCAGAGCACCTTGAATCCGGCGCGCTGCAGTACGTCGAGCACCGACTCGTGCGACCGAATTTTCGCCTCGTCGTAGTTGGCCCGGCCGAACGGCGAAAACATGCAGGGAAGGGAAACAGCTGTTGACGTGCCGCAAGCCTTGGCATTCGAGAAGTTCAGGACATCGCGCTTTGCCAGCTGCGGGTTGGTTTGGCGTGCGTAGCCGTTTAGCGAAAAGTTCTGAGCCCGGGCGGTTTCACCCACCACCAAAACAAACAACACAGGGCGGGTCCGCTTGCCCCAGCTTTCAAGCAATCGTGCGTCTGCGCCGACGACCGACTTGGGGCCGGTGGGCCGCCTGCCGTGGAGCCAGGCCTCGGACGTCAGGGCAGCGACGGCATTGCCCGGCGTCATCAGATGCCGCAAGGCCGTCTGGTTGCGCATCAGCGATGCAAAGTCGGCAAAGACCAGCCACAACGCAAGCCCGGCGATGGCGGCGCAGCCAAGCAGCCAGGCCAGACGTCGCATCGAGGCGCGCAGCCACCCGCTTCGCTCAATATCGAACCAGAACACCAGTGCGGCCGGCAACACGCCAAAAAGCAGCACATGAGGGACCAGGGCCCAGGTCAACAGATCGGCGGCCTCCCGAACATCGGTTTGCAGCAGATTGCGCACCATAGACCGGTCCAGGTAGATCGCATAACGCTCCATGAACCAGGACGCAAATGCCGTGACGAGGATCAGCAGCGCCAGCAGCGGTTTGACGGTCCAGCGCGTCGAAAGCAGCAGCGCGAACACGCAGTAAGCCCCCCCGAATATCGCGAACAGCGCCGCAGCAAAGCCCCAGGAGCTGATCTGCGAAAAATCCCGGCCAGCAAGCGCCGCGCGCCAGAACGGCCCGTTCCCGGCGAGCAGCATGAAGCTGGCGCCCAGCAACACCAGTGCTTCCGCGGTAAGCGCGGGCCGGCGCAAGCGGGCGCGCTGCGCCGGGCTGACCGGAATCGGACGAGGGGCAGGCGATTGGGGCGCGGCAGGGATCACGGAGGAAAGCCTGGGGAAGTTACGTTGGGTCGCGGTAAGCACGCAAATGTGCCCCAGCCCACTTAAATCCTGCTTAAGTCTCCTCCAGACAACTCTCTGCGGCCTGCGATCAGGCTTGCTCGTGCGGTCTGCCGTGTTGCTTTTCTTTCTAACACCGGAGCTATTGACCGCAGTAAAACGCCTTGCAGGCGTCCCGATCCGGCCGCCACAAAGCCGCCCGATCTATTCAGAGGGGCCGCAACAAACCCGGCACTGACTCATCAGGCGACTGGCTAAACCGTTAAAATCAGAGGCTTTGCAAAACACGCCATCTTTTGGCAACTGCACAATCTACGCTTCGCATTGCCGCACGCAGTCCTGATCTTTACGGCCCACTACCCACTACCCACTTCGCTATGAAAATCGCTCAAGAGATACGCGCCGGCAACGTCATCATGCACGGCAAAGACCCGATGGTTGTGCTGAAAACCGAATACAGCCGGGGCGGGCGCAACTCGGCCACGGTGCGCATGAAGCTCAAAAGCCTGCTGAACAACTTCAACACCGAGCAGGTCTTCAAGGCCGACGACAAGATCGATCAGGTCATCCTCGATAAAAAGGATTGCACCTATTCGTACTTTGCCGACCCGATGTACATCTGCATGGACTCCGACTACAACCAGTACGAGGTTGAGGCCGAGAACATGGGCGACTCGCTGAACTACCTGCAGGACGGCATGGACCTCGAAGTCGTGTTCTACGACGGCAAGGCCATTTCGGTCGAGGTGCCAACCAGCGTCGAGCGTGAAATCACCTGGACCGAGCCGGCCGTCAAGGGCGACACCTCCGGCAAGGTCTTGAAGCCGGCAAAAATCGCAACCGGTTTTGAAATCGGGGTACCGATTTTCGTGGCTCAAGGCGATGTCGTCGAAATCGACACGCGCACCGGCGAATACCGCAAGCGCGTCTAGCCCCACACCCCGTTGCCCATTCCCGCAAAGGCTCCCCACGGGGCCTTTGTGCTTTTCTCTTCAGAAAATTGTCTTTTGGCCGACACGCTCTGCGCGCTCTACGCCGCGCAGGCCCGACTGGCTCGGCGACAATCAAGCATGGAACAAACTCACAATCTGTCCGGCAGCCGGCTCGCTCACGCATGGGCCGAACTGCACGCGCATGCCAACGACGAAGCCCTTGAGGCCGACGCCAACCGGCTGGCATTCGTCGATCCGGAGTTTTTGCTGCGCCGCGAAACACGCGGGATTCGTTTTCAGCTGGAGATGCTCAAGCCCGACCTGGGGCAGGCGTCGCTCGGCATCGAAAACACCGTGGTGGTTTTTGGCAGTGCGCGCTTTGCGGCGCCCGAAGTGGCCAGTGCGGCCCTTGGGCTGGCCGAAAGAGGCGACGATGCGAAGGCGCTGGCGCTCGCCCGGCGACAGGTGCGCAATGCCCGCTACTACGACCAGGCCCGGCTGTTCGCCCGGCTGGTTGCCGAATACAGCCGCGCCCGCCCCGCAGCCGAACAGCTCTTCATTTGCACCGACGGTGGACCGGGCATCATGGAAGCGGCCAACCGTGGCGCGCATGAAGTGGGTCAGCCCAACGTCGGCCTGAGCATTGCGTTGCCGCGCGAAGAAGGCTCGAACCCCTATGTGTCGCCGTCGCTGAGCTTCAAGTTTCACTACTTTGCGTTGCGCAAAATGCATTTCATGATGCGTGCCAAAGCGCTGGTGGCTTTCCCCGGCGGCTTTGGCACGCTCGACGAGTTGTTTGAGGTCATCACGCTGGTGCAGACGCGCAAGGCCAAACCGGTGCCGATCATTTTGTTCGGCTCCGACTACTGGCAGCGGCTGGTCAATTTCGACGTGCTGATCGAGGAAGGCGCGATCTCGCCCGAAGACCTCAAGCTGTTCCAGTATGTCGATGACCCGGAAAGCGCCTGGCAGGCGATCAGGAAGTTCTACGAACTCTGAAGTTTCGCCCTTCAGCGACGATTGCGCGGTGGCGTCCTCGCCGCGCCCGGCAGGCTTTCTTTCAGCCGCCAGGCCGCGCGCGAGCCGGCTCCGAGCAGCGCACTGCTGGACCAGGAAACCCCGTCTGCGCCTACCAGCGCACCCGCCGATCCGAGTACCAGCGGCATTGAGACGCTTCCCGCAGACGCACGCCGGTCATGCCGGCATACATGCATGCCGGCAGATCTGTGCGCCTATCACGCGCGGAAGGGACCCTCTGCATAAACTTGGCAGGAACTGTGGCAGCCGGATCGGGATGGGCTGCAAGGCGTATTTTTGCAGCCAATAGCCGCGCTACTGGAAAAAAAGCCACGCAGCAGACCGCCCGGGTCCGGCTGATCGCAGGCCGCATTCCGCAGGGACTTTTGCAGAAGGTCCCAAGCTCAGGGGTCAGGGCCGGCTCCCGTCGTCCAGGCAGGGGCTCACTCCGGCTCCTTCTTCATCGGAAGCAGCCGCGCAGACTCGGGCTCAGGCAGCGCCTCGACGTTGCGCAAAGCTTTGCTCATGACGCGGCTGCGCTGTTCGGCGCTGCTCAGCGTGTTCAGCACGGTTTCGGTCTGGCGCCTGACGTTGGTCAGCACGTCGCCGAACTTGCCAAACTCGGTCTTCACGGCGCCGAGCACCTGCCAGACCTCGCTGGAGCGCTTTTCCAGTGCCAGTGTCCTGAAACCCATCTGCAGCGAATTGAGCATGGCCAGCAGGGTGGTCGGGCCGGCCAGCGTGATGCGGTGGTCGCGCTGCAAATACTCCATCAGGCCCGGCCGGCGCAGCACCTCGGCATACAGGCCCTCAGTCGGCAAAAACAAGATCGCGAAGTCGGTGGTGAAAGGCGGGTCGATGTATTTGTCGGCAATCGACTTCGCCTCAAGGCGGATCCGGGCTTCCAGCGCCCTTCCGGCGACTTCCGCGCCGGCAGCATCGGCGCGCTGTTGGGCATCGAGCAGCCGTTCGTAGTCTTCAGTCGGGAACTTGGCATCGATGGGCAGCCAAAGCGGCTCGCCAGAGTCGGAGCGACCCGGCAGCCGAATGGCGAAATCGACCGGATTCTTGCCGCCGCGCCGCGTCACCACCTGCGCGGCGTACTGATCGACGGTGAAGACCTGCTCAAGCAAGGCAGCCAGTTGGGCCTCGCCGAAAATGCCGCGTGTCTTGACGTTGGTCAGCAGATGTTTGAGGTCACCCACGCCCTGCGCCAGCGTCTGCATCTCACCCAGCCCCCGATGCACTTGTTCGAGCCGGTCGGCGACCTGCTTGAAGCTTTCGCCGAGCCGGGTTTCCAGCGTGGTCTGCAGTTTTTCATCGACCGTCCTGCGCATTTCATCGAGCTTGGCCGCGTTGGTCTGCTGCAATTGCGTCAGCTGCGTTTCCAGCGTCTCGCGCACCTCAACCATGCGGCGCGCATTCGAATCGCTCAGCGATTGCAACTGCGTGACCAGGGTGTCGGACAGCGTTTTCTGCAGCAGCGTCAGTTGCTGGGCGAAGGCATCGAGCTGGGCGTTCTGAGTGCGAATGGCCTCGGCGCCCTGCCCGACCAGCGCCTGCTGGAACGAGGTCAGGGTGCCAGCCAGCTCTTGCCTGTTGGTGCGCGCGTTGTCTGCAATTTCGCGGCGCAACTCGCGCTCGGTCTTCTCGTGGCCGGCAGCCAGGCCTTTCAGCAACTCGACCTGCGCGCTACGGTCTGGTTTGCGCAGCATCAGCCAGAGCATCAAGCAGACCAGCAGCAGCAACACGGCCACAAGCAGGCCGGGGATCAGCCAGTCGATCAAGGTGCAGCTCCCGAGGCGCTATTCATTTAGGAGCTGCCTGCGCCTGTTTTATATGGGTTATCGGCGGTTTTCCTGTAAAAAAAGCAATCAGGTTGTCGGCTGCGAGCTGCGCCAGCGCCCGGAGCGTCGGCAGCGACGCGCTGGCAATATGCGGTGTCAGAACCACATTCGGCAGCGTCAGCAGATCCCGATGGACCTTGGGCTCCCCCTCGGATACGTCGAGCCCGGCTGCGGCGATCCGGCGCTCCCTCAGCGCGACAGCCAGCGCGGCGTGCAACGCCGAGGCCCCCGCGGCGGAGGTGGCCCGCCTAGCCCGACGGGTTTTAAAACCCCCCC
>JAJAYS010000008.1 GCA_026786065.1 Polaromonas sp. | reverse complement strand
TTATGGCTCGCAGTCGAGCTGTTGCAAGAGCTTGACGACGCGCTGCGCCTGCAGCAGCTGCGCGCCATCTCGCGGGCCACCGGCGTGCGCCTGGTCGCCGCCGGCTGCGTGCAGATGCATGTGCGTTCACGCAAGCCGCTGCACGACGTGATGACCGCCATCGGCTTGGGCCAGAGCGTGCACGAATGCGGTTTTGCGTTGCAGGCCAACGCCGAGGCGCACCTGCGTCCACGCATCCGGCTGGCCGAGATTTACCCGGCCGACCTGATGCGCGCGACGCTCGACGTTGCAGCGCGCTGCCGCTTCAATCTCGATGAAATCCGCGACCTCTACCGCTACCCAAAAACCGATCTGGTGCCGCAAGCCGAAACCCCGGCGCAGTGCCTGCGTCGGCTGGCAGGCGAGGGCGCCCGCACACGCTACCCCGGCGGCGTGCCCGAAAAGATTCAGGCCCAGCTCAGACACGAGCTGGCGCTGATCGAAGAGCTGAACTACGAGATGTACTTCATCACCGTCCACGACATCGTGCGCTTCGCCGTCGAGCAGAAAATTCTCTGCCAGGGCCGCGGTTCGGCGGCCAATTCCACAGTGTGTTATTGCCTGGGCATCACCGCCGTCAACCCTCAAGAAAACGCCACCCTCTTCGAGCGTTTCATCAGCCGCGAACGGCGCGAGCCGCCCGACATTGACGTCGATTTCGAGCACCAGCGGCGCGAAGAAGTCATCCAGTACATCTACGAAAAGTACGGACACGACCGCGCTGCGATTGCCGCCACCGTCACCTGCTACCGGCCGCGCAGCGCACTGCGCGACGTTGGCAAGGCTCTGGGTATCGCAGACGGGCTGATCGAAGAATTTGCCAAAGAACACTTCTGGTTCGACGGCAGCCGCATCCTCGAAAAAAAGCTCGAAGACACCCGCCTGCAGGCCGACGCCGGGGCGGTGCTGCAGTGGCTGGACCTGACGATGCAGCTGATCGGTTTCCCGCGCCACCTCGGCCAGCATGTCGGCGGTTTTGTGCTGACGCAGGGCAAGCTGACGCGGCTGGTGCCGGTGCAGCCGGCGACCATGCAAAACCGCCGCATCATCCAGTGGGACAAGGACGACCTCGATGCGATGGGCCTGCTCAAAGTCGATGTGCTGGCGCTCGGCATGCTGTCGGCGATTCGCCGCTGTCTGGGTCTGATCGACGCCTTGCGCGGCGGCGAGTTGCAGATGCACCAGATCGAATCGGGCGACGCCCAGACCTACGACATGATTTGCCAGGCCGACACCGTTGGCGTGTTCCAGATCGAAAGCCGGGCCCAGATGTCGATGCTGCCGCGCCTGCAGCCGCGCTGCTTTTACGACCTGGTGGTCGAAGTCGCCATCGTCCGGCCCGGGCCGATTCAGGGCGGCATGGTGCATCCGTATCTGCGCGCCCGCGAATTGGTGCGCAAAGGCGGCGAGATTCACTATGCCCACACCGAACTGAAAGCCGCGCTCGGCCGCACGCTGGGCGTGCCGATTTTTCAGGAGCAGGTAATGCAGATCGCGATGATCGCCGCCGATTTTTCGGCCGACGAGGCAGACGACCTGCGCCGCTCGATGGCCGCCTGGAAACGCAAGGGCGGCGTCGAGCGCTTTCATGCGCGGCTGGTCGAGCGCATGGTTGAAAAGGGCTACGAGCGTGATTTTTCCGAACGCATCTTCAGCCAGATTCGCGGCTTCGGCGAATACGGTTTCCCCGAAAGCCATGCGGCGAGTTTTGCCAAGCTGGTCTATGTCAGTTGCTGGCTCAAGTGCCACGAACCGGCCTGCTTTCTGGCGGCGATGGTCAACTCGCAGCCGATGGGGTTTTATTCGCCATCGCAACTCGTGCAGGACGCCCGCCGGCACGGCATTGCAGTGCGGCCACTCGACGTCACGGTGAGTGCGTGGGACTGCACACTGGAGGTTTCCGGTACACCGATTTTGCCGCTGGAATTTGAAGAGCTGAAGCAGCGTCGGGCCTGTGCGAGCAACCCTTCGATACCTCAGGGAGAACGGGGAGGGGGAGCAGGTGGCGAACCGGGTGGGGTCGCAGACGGTGAATTTGGCATGGGCACAAGCCCTAAATTTTTACCCGTTCGCCCTGAGGTATCGAAGGGTGAACCCGAGAGTCTTGAGCCTGCCTGCGAGCCTGAGGTATCGAAGGGTTCCGAAATTCGGCCTCAAGCCCCTCATCCCGACACCCCTTACCCCGGCATCCGCCCAAACCAGCCCGCAGTGCGCCTGGGTCTGCGCCTCGTGTCCGGTTTCTCCGAGGCGGCAGCGCAGCGTATCGCCGAAGCTCGCAAGCAATCGCCTTTCAAAAACGCCGAAGATCTGGCGCTGCGCGCGCAACTCGGCAGCCTGGAGATGAACGCGCTGGCCGCCGCCGACGCCTTGCTGCAACTGGCCGGGCACCGCCGCCAGCAGGTCTGGCAAGCTGCTGCGATCAAAACTGCGCCGCAGTTGCTCAAAGGGGTGCCGACCCACGAGAAAGCGCTGGAGCTGCCCGACACGCCCGAAGGCGAGAATATTTTGTTTGACTACCGCGCCACCGGCCTGACGCTGCGCCGCCATCCGCTGGCGCTGCTGCGACCCCGGCTGGCACGCCAGGGGCTGCTGAGCGCCGACCAGTTGAACGCACTGCCCGACGGTGCCGTGGTCGCCGCCTGCGGCATCGTCACGGTGCGCCAGCAGCCGCAAACCGCCAAGGGCACAGTCTTTGTCACGCTAGAAGACGAAACCGGTCCGGTCAATGTGATCGTCTGGAAGTCCCTGCGCGAAACCCAGCGCGAAGAAGTCATGCACGCCCGTCTGCTGGCGGTGCATGGCACCTGGCAGCGCAGCGAGGAAGACGGCCTGGCCAAAGGCTATGGCGCGGTGCGCAACCTGGTGGCGCGGCGGCTGGAGGATTTGACCCCCTTGCTGGGCCGGCTGGGAACGGCCAGTCGGGATTTTCATTAGCTGGCCGGTTTATTCAGCAGGCGAACGTGGCTGAATTCGATTGAGTTCATCCACAGGCACAGGGCTCTAGGGGCCCTGTTTGACCTTGCCGCCAGAAACCATGACCCTTGCCGATTGAACCGCCCTGGAACTTAATGAAGACGCTGGTTAGGTAAGTTTCTTCACCAGCACCAGACTCTTGCGGTCCCAGTTGTACTTGCGCTTGCGCGCTTCGGGCAGCCAGTCGGGGTCCATCTGCACGAAGCCGCGCTTTAAAAACCAGTGCATCGTTCGCGTGGTCAGCACGAAGATGCTTTGCAGGCCGGCGGCGCGGGCCCGTTGCTCGATGCGCTTCAGGATTTTTTCGCCGTCGCCCTGGCCCTGGCTTTGTGGTGAGACGGTGAGTGCGGCCATTTCGCCGGTGCGGGCCTCCGGGAAAGGGTAGAGCGCTGCACACGCGAAGATCACGCCGTCGTGTTCGACGATCGAATAAAGATCCGCGTCGCGCTCGATTCCGGTGCGACTGCGTTTGACCAGCGTGCCGTCTTTTTCAAACGGCTCTATCAACTGCAGGATGCCGGCAACGTCGTCGGCCGTGGCTTCGCGCAGCGATTCGAGCTTTTCATCGACCACCATGGTGCCGATGCCGTCGTGTACATAAATCTCCAGCAGTAGCGCCCCGTCGGTGGCAAACGGCAGGATGTGGCTGCGTTCGACGCCGGCCTTGCAGGCTTTCACGCAGTGCTGCAGGTAGAAAGCGGTGTCGGTCGGACGCTCGCCAGGAACCAGGCCGGCCAGCAGCTTTTCGGCGGCGGCCAGCGGCAACTCGGTGTCGATCGGGTTGTCTTCGCCCTCAAGCTGGTCGGGGTTCACGCGGATGCCGGGTACTTCGGTCAAAAACACCAGCTTGTCGGCCTGCATCGCAATCGCCACCGAAGTCGCCACTTCTTCCATCGTCAGGTTGAAGGCTTCGCCGGTCGGGGAAAAACCAAACGGCGACAGCAGCACCATCGCGCCGAAATCGAGCGTGCGGGTGATCGCCGCGACATCGACCTTGCGCACCATGCCCGAATGCATGAAATCGACCCCATCGAGAATGCCGACCGGCCTGGCGGTAATGAAGTTGCCGGAGATCACGCGAATCGTCGATCCGGCCATCGGCGTGTTCGGCAAGCCCTGGCTGAATGCGGCTTCGATTTCATAACGCAGCTGGCCGGCGGCTTCCTGTGCGCAATCGAGGGCGATCTCGTCGGTGATGCGCATGCCGTGCGAGTATTTGGCCTGGTGTCCCTTGGCTTTGAGCTGCTCATTGACCTGGGGCCTGAAGCCGTGAACCAACACCACTTTGACGCCCATGCTCTGGATCAGCGCCAGGTCTTGCGCGATGTGCGGCAGCTTGCCGGCGGCAATCGCTTCGCCGGCAATGCCGACGACAAAAGTCTTGCCGCGGTGCATGTGGATGTACGGCGCCACCGAGCGAAACCAGGGAACGAAAGTGAAATTGAAAACGGTGGACATCGTTGGCGGCGTGTTTTTTTCCGGGGGAGACGGTGGGTGCTGGGCAGTTGCGTGCGACAGTCAAATCAGGATTTGCGCTTCGCACCCGCTGAAATTTCCCACGAGTGTAAGGGTGGGGCGGCCGGGCATGTCGAACTGCTGCGGCCTGGAAATGGCGCTTGTTGGGTGCTGCTGTGCCATTGCGGAAACGGCGCGCACCAGGCTGCGCCGGCCCGCAGCGGAAGAGCCTGGCCTGTGACCGCGGATCGATGCTGCGGCAGCCGCCCCGCCAGTGAGCAAGCCCGATAATCAGTGGCTCTGCACCGGCCGCTTTTAAGCGGACCGATGCGTCCTGGCTGAAAAGCCCCTCCGTTGTTGCCCGTACACGCCTTGTTGCCCATCACTTTTCCAGAATCGCTGCCGGTCTCAGGCAGGCGGGACGAAATCACCGCAGCGTTGAAGGCGCACCAGGTGGTCATTGTTTGCGGCGAAACCGGCTCTGGCAAAACCACGCAACTGCCCAAAATTCTGCTGGCCATGGGGCGCGGCAAGCTCAATTACCCGGCCGGACAAGGCCGGCTGATCGGCCACACGCAGCCCAGGCGCATCGCCGCGTCGAGCGTGGCCAAGCGGAGCGCTCAAGAACTCAACACGCCGCTTGGCGAAGTCGTCGGCTACAAAGTGCGGTTTCAGGACCGCCTGAGCCAAGGCGCCTCGGTCAAGCTGATGACCGACGGGATTTTGCTGGCCGAAACGCAGACCGATCCACAGCTGCGGGCCTACGACACGATCATCATCGACGAGGCCCACGAGCGCAGCCTGAACATCGACTTTCTGCTGGGCTACCTGCGCCAGCTGCTGCCGCGCCGACCCGACCTGAAGGTCGTCATCACCTCGGCGACGATCGACGCGCAGCGCTTTGCCGACTACTTTGCGTCCCCCGCCCGAGCGCCGAGCGGGGCCCCTTCTGGGGGTGGCGAAATCGCGCAGCCATCCACCCCAGCGCCGGTCATCCTGGTTTCGGGCCGGATGTTCCCGGTCGAGCAGCGCTACCGGCCCTTCGAAGAGTCGCGCGACTACGGGCTGAACGACGCCATTGCCGATGCCGTCGATGAGCTGTGGCTGAGTCCGCGCAATGCCGGCGATATTCTGGTGTTTCTGCCGGGAGAGCGCGAGATACGCGAGGCCGACGACCACCTGCGCAGGCATCTGGCCCACCAGCCGCTCCATCGCCATGCCGAGGTGCTGCCGCTGTATGCACGGCTGAGCCAGGCCGAGCAGGACCGGATCTTCGACGGCCACAGCGGCAAACGCATCGTGCTGGCGACCAACGTCGCCGAGACCTCTCTGACGGTGCCGGGCATTCGCTATGTGATCGATGCGGGGACCGCGCGGGTCAAGCGCTACAGTTTTCGCAACAAGGTCGAGCAGTTGCTGGTCGAGCCGGTGTCGCAGGCGGCGGCGAACCAGCGCGCCGGGCGCTGCGGCCGTGTCGCCGACGGCATTTGCATACGCCTGTACGACGAGCAGGACTTTTTGGGCCGGCAGCGTTTCACCGACCCGGAGATTTTGCGCAGTTCGCTTGCCGCCGTCATTTTGCGGATGAAGGCGCTGCACTTGGGCACGGTCGAACGCTTCGCCTTCATCGAGCCGCCGCAGGGCCGGGCGATTGCGGACGGCTATCAGTTGCTGGCCGAACTCGGCGCGGTCGATGACGACAACGAACTGACGGCAGTGGGGCGCAGCCTCGCCAAGCTGCCGCTGGACCCGCGTGTCGGCCGCATGATTCTGGAGGCGAAGGAGCGCGGCGCGCTCGACGAGGTACTGGTGATTGCCTCGGCACTAAGCGTTCAGGACGTGCGGGACCGGCCGATGGACAAGCAGACGCAGGCCGACCAGGCGCAGGCCAGATTCGACGACGAAAAAAGTGAGTTTGTCGGCTACCTGAAGTTGTGGAAGTGGCTTGGGGAGAGTCGGGGGCTGCTCGGGGGCGTTAGAGTGGGATCTCAAAGTGTGGCGGTCAGAGCCCGATCTACCCAACCTCCATCTGGC
>JAJAYS010000007.1 GCA_026786065.1 Polaromonas sp. | reverse complement strand
GTCATCGACGATGCCGCCGCGGGCGATGTTGACCAGCGTAGCCGTCGGCTTTATCAAAGCCAGCTCGGCAGCACCGATTGTGTGGTGCGATGCGGCCGAATACGGCCACAGCAGCACCAGGTGGTCGGCCGATGCGAGCAGCTCTTCGCGGATCACCAAGCGGGCCTTGCAGTCGGCCTCGATCGCCGGGTCAAGCCGGGGGCGGTTGTTGTAGATGACGTTCATGCCGAAGCCGTGCGCGCCGCGTCAGGCAATGCCCTGCCCGATCCGCCCCATGCCCAGAATGCCCAACGCCGAGTGGTGGATGTCGGAGCCGGCGAACATGTCGTAGCTCCATTTGGTCCATTTGCCGGCACGCAGGTAATGCTCGCTTTCGGTGACGCGCCGGCTGGCGGCCATCAACAACGCAAAGCCGAAGTCGGCGGTGGTTTCGGTCAGCACGTCGGGTGCGTTGGTCGCCAGCACGCCGGCGGCGCTCATCGCGTCGATATCGAAATTGTTGTAGCCGACCGCCATATCGGCGCAGATCCGCAAGTCCGGGCAGGCGGCCAGCACCTCGGCATCGATGCGGTCGCTCCCGGTGGTGAAGGCGCCGGCCTTGCCCTGCAGATGGGCAATCAGTTGGGGCTTGTCCCACACGGTGTCGACCTGGTTGGCCTCGACCTCGAAATGCTGCTCGAGGGCCGCGATGATCTCGGGGAACACAGCGCGTGCAACCAGAATTTTCGGTTTGCTCATCAAAAAATCTCCGGGAAAAATTATCGAAACCAGACCAGCGTGGCGATCATGAACAGCGGCAACAGCACCACGCCGGACCAGGCCATGTAGCCGAAAAATTTGGGCATCGCAACGCCGCGTTCCTCCGCAATGGCCCTGACCATCAAATTGCGCGCATTGCCGATGCAGGAGTTGGCCCCCATGAAAACGGCACCGGCAGAAATCGCGGCAAGCGTTGGAGCGAAGGTGGTCATTAGCGCCTGAGCATCGCCACCCGCAGTATTGAAGAACACCAGATAGGTCGGTGCATTGTCGAGGACGGAGGACAGCAGACCGCTGGCCCGGAAGTACATCGCCGGATCGGGCTGGCCACTGGCCCGCGTGACCGCCGCAATGACGCTGTGGAACGGCCCGTCAAGGCCGGCTTTGAGCATCGCGATGACCGGAATGATGGTCAAAAAGATGCCTGCAAAAAGTTTGGCGACCGCCTGCATCGGCCCCCATGAAAACTGGTTGTCGCGGTGCACCGATGCGGGCGTCAGGCGCAGCGAAATAAACGTCACCGCCGCCAGCCCCAAGTCACGCAGCGTGCCGATGGCCAGCAGCGCGGTATTGAGCGCCGGCCCGAAGCCGGCGGCAAAGGGCAGGAAAAAGGCCAGCGTCCCGCACGCCGAAACCTTGCCGAAATGGTGGTGCCAGAAGCTGGGGGCGAGCAGCGGCCACAGCGCGATCGACAGCAAAATCCCGGCCAAGGGCACGCCCCACAGTTGCGACAGGCTGCTGGCGTCGAACCCTGCCGCATGCGAGATGCCTGGCACCAGCAGCACGGCCGCGCCCAGCGCTGCAGCAAAAAAACCCAAAGCCATCTGTGTGCGGCTTCAGGCTATCTCGAACACCTGACGCAAATAGGCCAGGTACTTTTCGTCGTCGCACATGTTTTTAGAGGGGGAATCCGACAGCTTGGCGACCGGCTGGCCGTTGCACCGAACCATTTTGATGACGATCTGCAGCGGCTCGTAACCCAAATCGTTGGTCAGGTTGGTGCCTACGCCGAACGCAAGCTGGCAACGGCCCCTGAACTGCTGGTACAACTCGATGGTGCGCGGCACGGTCAGGCCGTCGCTGAAGATCAGGGTTTTGGTTTTCGGATCGACGCGGTTTTTGACGTAGTGCGCCAGCATGCGCTCGCCCCACGCAAACGGGTCGCCGCTGTCGTGGCGTGCGCCGTCGAACAGCTTGCAAAAGTACAGGTCGAAGTCGCGCAGGAAGGCGCTCAGGCCGTACACGTCAGACAACGCAATGCCCAGGTCGCCCCGGTACTCTTTGGCCCAGGATTCAAAGCCGAAAACCTGGCTGTCGCGCAGGCGCGGGCCGAGCGCCTGGCAGGCCTGCAGGTATTCGTGCGCCATCGTGCCCAGCGGCGTCAGCCCGAGCTTCTGGGCGAACAGCACGTTGCTGGTGCCGGCAAACTGGCCGCGCAGGCTGGCCGACAGTGTGGCCGCCAGCGTGCGCAGCACCTCCTCGTGCCAGACGCGGCCGAAACGCCGCCGCGTGCCGTAGTCGGCAATCTTCAGCTCGGCCAGCCCGGTAGCCTGCAACTGGCCCATTTTTTCTTCGAGGCGCCGCCGTCCTTCGCGCAGGTCGGGCAGCTTTTGCGTGTTGCGAAAGTACACCTCGTTGACGATGGCCAGAACCGGGATCTCAAACAGGATGGTGTGCAGCCAGGGGCCTTTGATCGAGATGTCGATCTCGCCGGTCGGCCGGGCCGTGACGCTGAGGTATTTTTCGTTCAGGCGAAACAGCGCCAGAAAATCGACGAAGTCGCTTTTGATGAAGCGCAGCGATTTCAGATAGGCCAGCTCTGCGTCCTGAAAACGCAGACTGCACAGCCCCCGGATCTCGTCGCGAATTTCGTCAACGAACGCAGCGAGGTCGCCGACCTGCGGGCTGTGCGCGTTGCGGCACTGGAAGCGGTACTCGACCTCTGCGCCGGGAAACTGGTGCAGCACCACCTGCATCATCGTGAACTTGTAGAGGTCGGTGTCGAGCAGGCTGGTGATGATCATGGGCATGTTCCTGAATCGATTTTTCGGGCGGACTGGCCGATGGCGCGGCGCCCGCGGGCCTTACAAAAGCCAACGCATGCCGGTGCTGTGCCAGCACGTCACGCGCGAAACCGCGTTTGCGCATTTCCGCACCTCCGCATTTCCGCAGGCGTCCAGCCGAGCCGACGCAAAAAATCGCTCAACCGAGAAAATCGACCTCGAACAGCAGCGTGGCGTTCGGCGGAATCACGCCGCCTGCGCCGCGCGCGCCGTAACCCAGCGCCGCCGGGATGACCAGACGGCGCGTGCCGCCGACCGCCATGCCCTGCACGCCCTCGTCCCAGCCCTTGATGACCTGCCCGGCGCCGAGCGAAAACTCGAAAGGCTGGCCACGGTCTTTGCTTGAATCGAACTTGGCGCCCTGCACGCCGTCGTTGTAGAGCCAGCCGGTGTAATGCACCTTGACTTTTTTCCCGGCCTCGGCAGTGGCGCCGGTGCCGATCACGGTGTCTTCGTACTGCAGGCCTGAAGGAGTGGTGGTCATGTCTGAACTTTCTGGGGAAGATGAATGGACTGCGCCAGGTAGGGCGCTCAAAGGGCGGGGTCGTCAGGCTGAAAAGCCGGGGACCCTCTGCATAACCCCCTGCGGTCGGTAATCAGCCTAGCTCGGACGGTCCGCTGCGTGGTCTGGTTATGCAGAGGGCCCCCAGGCTCAAACCGCGCCGGAAGGACCCCCGACTTTACCTGCAACAAGCAGCAGCAGCCGGTCGGCTTTCTCGGCCAGCAGCTGGTTCTGCTCGGCCATCACCAGCGTCATGCCGGTGGCCTGCAGCGCCACCAGCGCGCCCCCAATTGCCTCGACCAGCACCGGCGCCAGACCTTCGCACGGCTCGTCGAGCAGCAGCAGCCCGGGCTCGGTCATCAGGGTTCGGGCAATCGCCAGCATTTGCTGTTCGCCGCCGCTCATTTGCCCGGCCGGACGGCCCAGCATCGACTTCAGCGCGGGGAACAGGTCGAGCACCCGGGCTTCGACGGCGGCGTCGCGCCGGCCCGCCACGACCTGCAGGTTTTCACGCACCGAAAGGCCGGTGAAGAGCCGCCGGTCTTCGGCCACGTAGCCGATGCCGGCGCGCGCCCGGCGGTGCGC
>JAJAYS010000006.1 GCA_026786065.1 Polaromonas sp. | reverse complement strand
TTGGGCGCGCTGCTCGGCCTGGGTGTTTTTCTCCCAGGCCTTCTCCAGTGCCTCCAGGTCTACGCCTTCGTGTTCGATGAAGGTGGCGTCTTCGGAAACGATCACCGCCCGTTTGAGGTTGTCGGACAGGGCCGCGTAGGGTACCCACTGCTGGCGCCATTTGAGGCTGCCTTTGTCGGCCACCACGCGGTATATTTCGGAGCGCTGGAAAGCGGTGGACTGCGGGTCCATCAGCACCATCAGCGCGATGCGGCCGACAAAATAAAGCTGCACGGCCAGCGCCGCGATCAGCACCAGCAGGACCCAGCGGAACAGCGCTTTCATGCCAGCGCCTCGCGCAACTCATGCAGTACCTGTGCCGAGGGCGGGCGCACGCCGCGCCAGAACTCGAAGGACTCGGCGGCCTGCTCGACCAGCATGCCCAGGCCATCGCGCGGCACCGCGCCGTGGGCCCGCGCCCAGCCGGCAAAGCCCTGGGCCGCCGCGCCATACATCATGTCGTAAGCCAACGCGCCGGGCTTGAGCACGCGCGCGTCCACGGGCGTCTCGCCGCCGCTCAGGCTGCTTGCTGTGGCGTTGACGATCACATCAAAATCAGCCCTTAGCCCTTGTGGCGCCTGCGCAAGCAGCTCTGTTTTTAGTAGCAACTGCTGCAGCGACGGGTGGCTGGCATGGCGTGCCACCAGCGCCACCGCCTTGTCATGTGTGCGGTTGGCGACCACCAGTCGTCGCGGCTGTGCCGCCAGCAGCGGGCCCAGCACGCCGGCGGCCGCACCGCCGGCGCCGAGCAGCAGAATGTCGCGCCCGGCCAGGCTGATGCCGGCGTTGACCTGGATGTCGTTGACCAGGCCGACGCCGTCGGTGTTGTCGGCTTCGACGCGGCCGCCGGCAAACTTCAGCGTGTTGGCGGCCTGCGCGAGCTGCGCGCGTTCGCTTGCGCTGTCGGCCAGCCGGAAAGCTTCAAACTTGAAAGGCACGGTGACGTTGCAGCCGCAGGCGCCGCCGGCCATCCAGTGCCGCAGCGCGCCAGAGAAACCGTCCAGCGGAACGAGCAGCCTGCCGTAGTCCATCGCCTGCCCGGTCAGCTCGGCAAAACGCGCGTGAATTGCGGGAGAGCGGCTGTGTGCCACCGGGTTGCCGAGAACGCCATAGTGATCCATAGGTGCTGATCAGCGCTCGGTGAGCCGCGTTTCCAGGGTTTCGTCGCGGTTGAACTTGAAGCGCGAGACCACCACAATCTGGTCGGCTTTGCGGCGCATGGCCGGGTTGAAGGGCTCAAACGGGCCGCTGCTGCGCGCAATTCTTTGTGCCCGTCGGTCCAGGGTCAGGTTGCCCGAAGTTTCTGCCACTTCGGTGGACAGCACCTGGCCATCGAAGTTGACGGTGATGATCATGGTGAGTTCGCCGTAAAGTTTTTTGCCAGCCTGTTCGGGGAAATTCACCGTCCCCTTTTCTTCAATCTTGCGGCGCAGCGTGTCGTAGTACACCGCATAAACCTCCTCGCGCGTGGCGGGGCTGATGTAACGCTTCTTTGGCCTCGCGTTTTCTTCGTTGATGCGCCGCTCGATCTCGGCCAGGATCTTGATCAGCTGCTTGCGCTTTTCCTCACGTTCCGTTTGCGCTGCATCCTCGGCCGGCACTTTGGGGTCGGGCGGCGGCATGCTGGCCAGCTGTTTCTTGATCTGTGCCAGCAGCAGGGTCTGCTGCTGCTGCATGGCGTCGATCTTGCGCTGTGCGTCGTCACTGGCTTCGCCCAGTTCAGTCAGGGCCGAGGGCGGCAGCGGGCTGGTGGCCCGGCCTTTCTCCAGCTCGCCGCCGCCGGCCAGCGAGGTCTGGGCGATCGCCTTCGCCTGCTCCGGGCGTTCGTTCGATTTGGCGTTGACCAGAATCACTTCCAGCGGCGAGTCCTGAAAAAAGCGGTTGAAGCCTTCCGGATCGACAAAAACCACCCTCAGCAAAACCGCGGGGAAGGCGCCCGCTACGCCCCCGGCAATTTGCAGGGTGCTGGGTGACTTCACAAGGGAAGATTATCAGCGTTAACTGGCCGCAGGTGCCACCGCAGAGGCGTCGTCCGGCGCATCGCTCAGATCGACAGCAATCGAGATCGGTCCGGCAGCGATTTCCGATTCGTTGTCTTCTTCGTCCACCTGTTCGGCCGCAGCCGGGTCCAGCACCAGATCCAGACGCTCGATCACCGTGCTGCTGATGTCCAGCGTGATCTCATCGATCTCGCCGAGGCGGATGCGCACCCTGGCGCCGCGTGGCAAACCCAGTGCGCCCACAGCCGGCAGCACCAGCGGCAGGTCGTCAGCGCGTACCAGCTGGTCCTTGAAGGCGGTGGCCGTCAGTTCGGTGATGCCCTTTTGCTGCAAGTACTTCAGGGTCCAGTAACGCTCGATGCCGGCCTGAAAGCCGTTGTAGGCGCTGTAGGCCCCGTCAAAGCCGGAGATGATGGAAAACAGCTCGGCGTCTTTGGGCTTGAACGGTGCGGCCAGCGCAGCGGTACGGCCGTGCTTGACGCAGGCGATGATCTGCCACTGGTTGACCAGGTCGGTGTATCGGCGCAGCGGCGACGTGCTCCAGGCATAGCTTTTGACCCCAATGCCCGCGTGCGGCAATGCCTTGGTGCCCATGCGCACCTTGACGCCGGGCGCCAGGCTGGCCTGGCTGCGGTAAATGCCGGGTACGCCGTGTTCAGCCAGCCATTGGCCCCAGGTGCTGTTGGCCAGAATCATGGCCTCGGCCACAATCAAGTCCAGCGGTGCACCGCGCTTGCGGATGCTGATGCTGACGGCCTCGTTGCCCTCGGGCTCCTTGCCCGTCGGGTTGTCCAGGCTGAAGTTGTAGTCGGGCCGGTTGAAATTTTCCGGTTTGCCGCGCACCACTTCGCGTTGCGCCTTGAGTTGCCGGGCGAGCCGGTGCAGAAAGCGCAACTCTACGCCCCAGGCCACATCGGCGGTTGGCGCGCCAGCTTCGGCCGCTTCAAAAAAAGCCTCGGTAAAAACCGCATCGAGTTTGTCGTGGCGCAGATTGGCGGCAATCGGCACCTGCTCCAGCCGCGTGCTGCTGGCGGTGATGGCCAGCGTGGCTTCGTCCAGCGTCACGTACAGCGACAGGGCCGGACAGTTGCGCCCTTCTTGCAGGGTGTAGCTTTGCACCACGGCATCGGGCAGCATGGTCAGCTTGTAACCGGGCATGTACACCGTGGACAGGCGTGCGCGTCCCAGCAGGTCGATGGCGCTGCCCGGCAGCACTGCCAGGCCCGGGGCGGCAATGTGGATGCCCAGCGTGACCACACCGCTGCCCAGCCCCTGCACCGACAGTGCATCGTCAATCTCGGTGGTGCTGGAGTCGTCTATAGAGAAAGCGCGCACAGCGGCCAGCGGCAACTCGTCCTTGATGGCCGGCGCCTGCACGGCGGGAAAGCCCGTGCCCTTGGGGAAGTTCTCAAACAGAAAACGTTTCCAGTGAAACTGGTAAGGCGAGGCGATGGCGCCGGCCTGTTGCAGCAAGTCCAGCGGCTGCTTGTGGGCAGCGCGCGAGGCCTCAACCACGGCCTTGTACTCGGGGCTGTTCTTGTCGGGCTTGAACAAAATCTTGTAGAGTTGCTCACGCACCGGCGCCGGGCAATTGCCCTGGGCCAGTTCTTCGGCCCAGGCCGTGATTTGCGCAATCACCTGCTTTTTCTTCTCGATGGCCAGCAGCGCCTGCTGCAGGATCTCGGTCGGGGCCTTTTTGAAGCGTCCCTTGCCGGCGCGCCGGAAATAATGCGGAGCTTCGAACAGGCGAAACAACGCAGCTGCCTGCTGCTCGGTCGAGGCCGGTTTGCTGGGATCGGCGCTGAAATAGTCGCGCGCCAGGTCGGCAAAACTGAATTCTTCGTCGCTGGCGAATTCCCAGGCCAGGTCCAGCTCGATCTGCTGGCTCAACTTTTGCCCGGCTGCTACCAGCTCGGCCGGGGCTGGTTTTTCAAACTTCAGCAGTGCGCCCGCCGCCTTGACCTTGACCCGTTTGCCGGAGTCGAGCTCCACCTGCAGCGAGCTGTCCGCCTCCGACAAAATACGACCGGCCAGAAACTTGCCGGCCTCTTCAAACAATACAAACAAAACATCGTCCTTTGGTTACTCAGGGTAGTTGGACTAGTGTAATCAGACCGTCCTGCCGCAGGCTCTCAGGCGAGTGCCAGAAAACGGGTGATCTCCGCCATGTGCTGATCGAAATCGCTGAGCGCATGGTCGCCGCCTTCCAGCAGCTTGATGCGCGCGCCAGGGTAGTGGCCTGTCATCTCGCGCCAGTCCAGCACCTCGTCGCCCTTGGCGATGACGGCCAGGCAGTTCTCGGGCTGCTGCAGGCCGGGCACCTCCAGGGCCCGCAGCTCGTTCACAAAAACGGGCTCGAAGAAGAAGCGTTCATCCGGGGCGTGCCAGGCCGTCTGTTCACCGATGTACTTCGCCAGATCGCGCGCCGGGTTGACCGCCGGATTGAGCAGCACCGCCTTGCAGCCATAGGTGTGCGCGACATGCGTTGCGTAGAAGCCGCCCAGCGACGAACCAACCACTGCCATGGCGGCATGCGGCCAGGCTGCAATACCTTGCTGCAGCATCTGCATCGCAGCGCGCGGCGAGGGCGGCAACTGCGGGCACCACCAGACCACCCCGGGGTGCTGTTGCTGCACCCACGCGCCGAGCTGGCGTGCCTTGGCCGATTGCGGGGAGGAGCGAAAGCCGTGCAGGTAGAGCAGGTGGGTGGTGGTCATGGGGCAAGGGTCAACAGCCGTCTGGAAAACCCGCCGAGCTGAACAGCTGCGGGCTGGCGTGGGTCTGGGGCGCCAGGCAGCCCGCGAATTGCTATGAAGTTGATAGCTGATTGCGCACGTCCAATAAGGGCGCACTGCCGATTTGACTATCAAGTTTTGGGACGGAGCCGATT
>JAJAYS010000005.1 GCA_026786065.1 Polaromonas sp. | reverse complement strand
GTCAGCGTGGATGGTGTGAACGTCACCGGCATGCCGGTCAGAAAACGCGAAGTGGCGATGGTGTACCAGCAATTCATCAACTACCCGTCGCTAACCGTCTCCGACAACATCGCCTCGCCGTTGCGGCTGCGCGGCGAAAAAAACATCGGGCAAACGGTGCGCAACCTGGCCGAACGGCTGCACATCGAGGTGCTGCTGGACCGCCTGCCGGCGGAACTGTCGGGTGGCCAGCAGCAGCGCGTGGCGCTGGCCCGCGCACTGGCCAAAGGTGCGCCCTTGATGCTGCTCGACGAGCCGCTGGTAAACCTGGACTACAAGCTGCGTGAGGAACTGCGTGACGAGTTGACCCTGCTTTTTGCGGCCGGCGACTCGACGGTTATCTATGCGACAACCGAACCCGGCGAAGCCCTGCTGCTAGGGGGCTACACCGCCGTTATCGACGCTGGCGAGCTGTTGCAGTACGGCCCGACCGCCGAGGTGTTTCACCGCCCCGCCTCGCTGCGGGTGGCGCGGGCCTTCAGCGATCCGCCGATGAATCTGGTGGCGGCACTGGCATCGCCGCTGGGATTGAAACTGGTCGATGGGCCAGAGTTGTCGCTGGCCCTGCCTGATGCGCCGGCCCAGCGCGTGTCGTCGCTCACTGCGGGCATCCGCAGCAGCGCGCTCCGCATGAGCGCGCGCGAGGGCGACTGCGCCTTGGAAGGGAGGGTCGAGCTGGCCGAAATCTCGGGCTCGGACACCTTCGTGCATGTGTCCACTGCAGTGGGTGAACTGGTGGCGCAGCTCACAGGCGTGCATCGCTTTGAGATGGGTGCAGCGCTCACCTTGTACCTCGATGCCGCCGACATCTATGTCTTTGACGCACAGGGCGCGACGCTGGTGGCCCCGCTTCGGCGCAGCGGGCGGGCGCCATGAGCGGGACCAAAATGCCGTGCGGGCGCGGGGGGTGCGATGGCGCGCATTGATCTGGACCTGGCGCATGCCTACCGGCCGCGACCGCAGCTTGACGCCGACTACGCGCTGCTGCCACTGAAAATGAGCTTCCGCGACGGCGGGGCCTACGCGCTCCTTGGGCCGTCGGGCTGCGGCAAAACAACGCTGCTCAACATCGTTTCGGGCTTGGTCGCGCCATCGCAGGGCAGCGTGAAGTTCGATGGCGTGGACATGACCGCAGCGTCGCCGCAGCAACGCAACATCGCGCAGGTGTTCCAGTTTCCGGTGATCTACGACACCATGACCGTTTGGGAGAACCTGGCTTTTCCGCTGCGCAATCGGCGCGTGCCCGAGGACCAGATCAAAAAGCGCGTCGGTGAAATTGCCGAGATGCTGGACTTGAGCGGCCAGCTCAACCACCGCGCCAGCGGACTGGCGGCCGACGCGAAGCAAAAAATCTCGCTGGGCCGCGGCCTGGTGCGCTCCGATGTCTCGGCCGTGCTGTTCGACGAGCCACTGACGGTGATTGACCCGCATTTGAAATGGCAGTTGCGGCGCAAGCTCAAACAGATTCACCATGAGCTGAAACTCACGTTGATTTATGTCACGCACGACCAGGTCGAAGCCCTGACTTTTGCCGAGGAAGTCGTGGTGATGACACGCGGTCGGGCGGTGCAGACCGGCTCGGCCGATGCGCTGTTTGAACGGCCCCAGCACACCTTCGTAGGCCATTTCATCGGCTCGCCGGGCATGAACTTCCTGCCTGTGCGTGTCGATGGCGGTGGCATGCAGGTGGCAGGGCGGATGCTGGCCGTACCAGCCGGGCGCGCACTGCCCGACGGCACTCTGAAGTTGGGCGTTCGCCCCGAATACGTGGTTCCTACGTCGGCTGGAGACTCGGCAGGGCTGCCTTTCGTCGTGACGATGACCCAGGACATCGGCACGCACCTGATGCTGACCGCAAAAATCAGCGAGCACGTCATCAAGGCGCGCCTGAGTCCGGCGTCCTCGGTGCCGAAAGCGGGCGACGAAGTCTGGTTGAAGGTAATGGGCCCGCACACCTGTTTTTATCTGAATGACGCGCTGCTTGCACCATGAGCACCACCACCAAACCCATCAATCAAAAGGCTTGGTTGCTGGTGCTGCCGGTCATTGTCTGCGTCGCGTTTTCTGCCATCCTTCCGTTGATGACCGTCGTCAATTACTCGGTGCAGGACATCATCTCGCCCGAGCGCCGGGTGTTTGTCGGCACCGAATGGTTTGCGGCCGTGATGCGCGATGAAGACCTGCATGCGGCGCTATGGCGGCAAATGACGTTCTCGTTCGCTGTACTGGCTGTCGAGATTCCCCTGGGCATTGCGCTGGCGCTCAGCATGCCCGCGCAGGGCTGGAAGGCGTCGCTGGTGCTGGTGCTGGTGTCGCTGTCGCTGCTGATCCCGTGGAATGTCGTCGGCACGATCTGGCAGATCTACAGCCGCGCCGACATCGGCCTGCTCGGCGCCACGCTGCAAAAAATGGGCTTTGACTACAGCTATACCGGCAACGCTACGCACGCCTGGATCACGGTGTTGCTGATGGATGTGTGGCACTGGACGCCGCTGGTTGCACTGCTTGGCTACGCCGGGTTGCGATCAATTCCCGATGCCTATTACCAGGCGGCGCGCATCGACGGCGCCAGCAAGTTCGCGGTGTTCCGCTACATCCAGTTGCCCAAGATGCGCGGCGTGCTGATGATCGCGGTGCTGCTGCGTTTCATGGACAGCTTCATGATCTACACCGAGCCGTTTGTGCTGACGGGCGGCGGGCCGGGCAATGCGACGACTTTTCTGTCGCAGTACCTGACGCAAAAAGCCGTGGGCCAATTCGACCTCGGGCCGGCAGCGGCCTTTTCGCTGATCTATTTTTTGATTATTTTGCTGCTCTGCTTCATCCTCTACAACTGGATGCAACGCGTCGGCACGCAAGAGAAAGAAGGGGAAAAATGAGCGCAGCGCCGGGCCGCCCCAAGCTAGCTCGCGTCCCCTCGGGGCAAAGCGACCACACTAAGTGCAGAGCGTGGGGGCAACATGTCTAAGCCGCGGTTCCAGGCGCGAACGCTATTTCTCGTCGCCTACATCGTCTTCGCCTTGCTGCCCATCTACTGGATGGTCAACATGAGCTTCAAGACGAACGCCGAGATCCTGTCGAGCTTTTCCTTCTTTCCCCAGCAGTTCACCTGGGCCAATTACAAAACCATCTTCACCGACCCGTCCTGGTATTCGGGCTACATCAACAGCCTGATTTATGTGGCTATCAACACGGTAATTTCGATCATGGTGGCGCTGCCGGCGGCCTATGCGTTTTCGCGCTACAGATTCCTTGGCGACAAGCATG
>JAJAYS010000004.1 GCA_026786065.1 Polaromonas sp. | reverse complement strand
TTTTTGATTCCCTACTTCATCGCCGCCCACCCCGGCACCAGCGACGAAGACATGATGAATCTGGCGGTGTGGCTGAAAAAAAGCGGCTTCCGTGCCAACCAGGTGCAGACCTTTTACCCGTCACCGATGGCCACCGCCACGGCGATGTACCACACCGGCAAAAACCCGCTGCGCAAGGTCACCCGCACCAGTGAATCGGTCGATATCGTGCGCGGCGAACGTCGCCGCCGTCTGCACAAGGCGTTTTTGCGCTACCACGACCCGAACAACTGGCCGGTGCTACGCGAAGCCCTGAAGGCGATGGGCCGGGCGGACTTGATCGGCAACGGCAAGCACCACCTGATTCCGACATTCCAGCCTCTGGTCGATGGCAGCTACGCCAGCGCGCGCAAGAAAAACTCGACCACCGTGGCGCTGAAAACCACCGCCCCCATCAAGGGCCGCATCCTGACCCAGCACACCGGCCTTCCGCCGCGTGACAACGGCTCGGCCAGGGATGCAGGCAAGGTGGTGCGCAAGCCGCGTTAAACCCTGGCAGGGTTTTGGTAACTACTCGCCCTGTCGAAGCACTTCATTTTCTCTTTTGTCATTGCGGAGCTGCCTGACCTGGACGGCGATCCGGGAATTTGCAATCCATGCCTCTGCCAGGTCGGCATGGATCCGGGTGCTGAAACCCCGAACTTGATCCGGGGCCGGCATGGAGCCGGCAGCAAATTGGGGTCAGATAACGATTAATTCGCAGTATGGGGAAACCCACTGAACGAGAACAAGCCCGCATCACGCCACGCCTTGAAGTCTGACTCAATGGCTGTGCAACTTCTCCTGCAACCAGACCTTGATCAGCGACTGGTAAGGCACATCGCGGGCATTGGCGGCAATTTTGATGGAATCCAGCAGGTGCTGGGGCAGCCGCAGCGAAATCGTTTTTGTCATGGCTTTCAGCTTGGGCAGGGCGGGCTTTTTGGCTTTTGACCAGTCAAGGTACTCGGTGGAGTCATGCGTTTCCCAGAATGCCCGCTCTTGCGTTTCGTCGGTAAATTTAGGGACGGCTTTCGTCTGCTTGTTCATAAATGGCTCGCTTTTTTCGGTGCTTGTCCCTGGCCGAGATGATGCGGATCAATATTTCATTTTGGCGCAGGGTAAAAGTGATGTGGATGCCCCGCCCTTCGTGGGTCTTGCCCAAAGCGTGAAGGCGCGGCTCTTTCTGGCTGCGCGCGGTATCTTCCAAAAGCAGCAAGGGTTCGTTGAAGAAAACGCGCTCCGCTTCCGCCATCGATACGCCATACTTTTCGTTCATTCGGGCATTCCGCTTGGCCCGGTTTGATTGGCGCTGCTAAGGTTGGCTGCGGCAGGCAAGCTGCCCGAGGGGAATAAAGGCGCTTACCGGCTGTGATCAGTGCATTTTCCGCATGAAATGACTAAAGAAACAGAACTGAAACAGGCGAAATCCCGCGCCTTGCTGCTGCTGCTGGCCGCAACGGCAAGCTTTGTGATCACGGTTTTTCTGCCTCGAAGCGCCTGGGTCGATGCGCTGAAGGCCATCTCCGAAGCGGCGATGGTCGGCGGGCTGGCCGACTGGTTTGCGGTGGCGGCTCTTTTTACAAGAATCCCTACGCCTTTTCCGTTCATTTCTTCGCGCACGGCCGTCATTCCCAATGCCCAGAAGGAGATCGCCGATAACCTGGCGGTTTTCGTCCAGGAAAAGTTCCTGAATCTGCCCTCCCTCGTCGGGTTGATCAGAAAGCACGATCCGGCGCAAAAAATTGCTGACTGGCTGGTCTCCCCGGTCCATGCCGACCAGTTGGGACGCCATATCGTGCAGCTGCTGGGCGGTATGCTGGATTTCGTCGAGGACGCGCAGATCCAGAAGTTCATCAGGGAGGCGATGCACGCTCTGATCGAGAAAGTGGACCTGTCGAAGTCGGCCGGCGCCGTTCTAGACAACCTGACCAAAGACGGGCGGCATCAGGAGCTGCTGAACGGGGCGATCGAGCAACTGGCCGTGCTCTTGAGAGAGCCGGAAACCGGCCGCTTCATCGCGCAAAAAATTGTTCAATGGCTGAAAAACAGGCATCCCTTGAAGGAAAAAATCCTGCCTTCCGAATGGATAGGCGAGCACGGCGCCGAGTTGATGGCCAGCGCCATCCATGATTTGCTGGCTGATGTGGGGAACAATCCGGCGCACCAGCTTCGGGTCAATTTTGATGAGGTCGTGAAGCGGCTGATTTCCCGGCTCAAGTCCGATCCCGCTTTTCTTGAGAAAGGCGCAGAAATCAAGCGCTATCTGCAAAACGACGAGAACTTCAACCTTTACATCGGCGAACTGTGGGGCGAATTGCGGGACTGGCTCAAGCGCGACTTGAGCCGCCCTGATTCAGTTCTGCACCGCAGGGTGATGGCTGCCGGCCAATGGGTGGGCAATGCGCTGGCGCAAGACGCAGCATTGCGTGTGTCGCTGAACCTTCGCATGGAGGATGCAGCGCGGAAAATAGCGCCGGATTTTGCCGAATTCCTGACGCGGCATATCAGCGACACAGTGAAAAATTGGGACGCCGGCGATATGTCCAGGCAGATCGAGCTGAACATTGGCAAGGATTTGCAGGCCATCCGGATCAACGGCACCTTCATCGGCGGAATCATTGGCGGGCTGCTTCATCTTTTTTCGCTTTTGCCCGACTTGCTGCAGTGGCTTGCGGCATGACGCGCAAACTTAAGGGCTCCGTTTGGCGGGGGAGACTTGGGGTAATTCCATTTCTATTTCAATCCGATTGTTATTGCGGCTCCGAGCCGCAATCCATGGTCGCAATGGCGCGTAGGTCATGAAGTCATGGATACCGGGTGCTGAAACCACGGACTTGATCCGGTGCCAGGATGACAGAGACTCCTGTCATTGCGCGCTAAGCTAAAAAAGGAGTTGAGCAGTTCCGGTTTTTCAATTGTTTTAGGACTCTAGACCGCGTTCCACGGGCGCATGCAGCTATTGAAATAATAGCGATCATGGCTGTAGCCAGAGCAA
>JAJAYS010000003.1 GCA_026786065.1 Polaromonas sp. | reverse complement strand
GATTAGGCTCGTTCGACAGTACTGTGCGACTGAGGCAACCTGTTCTGCTTAAATGTTAGTCTAGCCCAGCCAGGTAGCGCGAAGCGCTTTTAAGCAATAGCGGGTTGGTTCACTTCGTTTTAACTACCGAGTAGCGTTTTAGGGAATTCGCGCGAGCCTGATCGTGTTGCACGATAGGCAACGGGTAGTTTTTTCCGATCTGTACTCCAGCTAGCTCCAATGTCGAGGGCGATGCCAGCCACGGCGCGTGTATTGCCTTTGACGAGAGTCGATTGAGCACCGGCAAATATTTCCTGATGAAGCGCCCGTCTGTGTCGAACTTTTCGCTCTGGGTTACCGGGTTAAATATTCGGAAGTAGGGCTGTGCGTCGCAGCCGGTGCCGGCGGCCCACTGCCAGCCGCCGTTATTTGACGCAAGGTCGAAATCATTGAGCTTTTCCGCGAAGTAGCACTCTCCCCGGCGCCAGTCAATGCCCAAGTCCTTGACCAGGAAGCTCGCTGTCATCATCCGCAATCGATTGTGCATGTATCCGGTCTGGTTGATTTGCGCCATCGCTGCATCGACTAGTGGGTAGCCGGTACGGCCTTGGCACCAAGCCGCGAAACGCTCGTCCGCAACCTGCCCATGGTCCCAAGGGATGGCGTCGTACTGAGGCTTGAAGGCACCTTGCTCGGTGTGCGGGAAATTCGCGAGGATCTGAGCATAGAAATCCCGCCAGATCAGCTCGTTCAACCAGGTCGATGCGCCAGCGCTGCCCGCCTTCTTTCGCTCCAAAGCCGCTGTCGCCAGTCGGCGAATGGACGCAGTCCCGAAGCGCAGGTGTACGCTCAAATAGCTGCAACCCTTCAAAGCAGGGAAGTCTCGCGTTTCGTCGTAACGGTCGATGCGCTCGAGAAAATCAGCAAACAGGGCGTCCGCACCGCGCGTGCCGAGCGGGATCATGAGGTCTGAAAGATTGGTTTTTACGAATCCCAGCGCTTCGAGATGGGGGACCGAACCTTCGCCTGCCGGCTTATCGGCCAATGCCGAGGTGTATTTTTCGACGAGGTAAGGCTTCAGGTGAAACTCATCGAGTTTCTTTATCCAGGCGTTTTTGTATGGCGTGAACACGCTGTATGGTTGCCCACTTAGGGTCAACAACTCGCTCCGCTCAAATATCACATGATCCTTAAAGGAATGTGTGGCGATCCCTTGCGACTGCATCGCGAGACCAACCTCCGCATCGCGCCGCAATGATGCGGGTTCGTCATCGTGGTTGAAGAACACCGCATTCACTGACAGTTGCCGCACCAGGGTATTTAGTGTGGGAAGCGCGCGGTCATGGCGCACGATCAAGCCTGAGTTGGCATTGCCTTTTTCGGTCCCGAGAGATCGGTCCAGTTCCACCACCGACTCACGAATGAATTCGACCCTGCGGTCTGCGCGGGGCAGCGGTTCTAAGACGTCTCTATCAAAGATGAAAACGCAAAAAACCCGCTCGCACGCTTTGAGTGCGTGATACAGGGCCGCATTGTCTTCAATCCGCAGATCACGCCGAAACCACATCAGCCCATTCACAAAAGCTTTGTTCATGGATCAATAGTAGCGAGGGAACCGCTTCGAGCACGCTGCACGATATGCAAGCCCGTGGACGGTGGCGCCGTCAAATGCCCTGCCATAGTGGACTCAGGTGGGTAAAATGAAGGGATGCCGCTTGACTCAGAGCCAATTAATCTTACGCACCATTTCCTTATCGCAATGCCTGGTTTGATCGACCCGGCGTTTTCACGAAGCGTGATTTACATGTGCGAGCACAGCGATCGGGGAGCTCTGGGTCTAATCATCAATAAACCCAGCGACATCAACCTCAAAGGGTTGTTTGAGAAAGTCGCTTTGCCGCTGCACCGCGAGGACCTGATTGAGACGGTGGTTTTTCAGGGGGGGCCGGTCCAGACCGAGCGTGGATTCGTGCTGCACGAATCGCTGATGCCCGGTGCCCAGCCGGTGTATGCCTCCACGATGACGATCCAGGGCGGGCTTGAGATGACCACCTCCAAAGACGTTCTGGAGGCGCTCTCGACCGGAGCGGGCCCGCGCAAAGTGCTGGTGTCCCTTGGCTATTCGGCTTGGGGCGAAGGCCAACTCGAGTCTGAGATTTCCGAGAACAGCTGGCTAACGGTTGCAGCAGACATGGCCATTATTTTCGATGCACCGGTAGCAGAGCGTTACGACCGCGCGCTTTTACTGCTTGGATTTGAAAGCTGGATGCTGTCGCCGGACGCAGGGCATGCATGAGCGTGGCCGTCAGGCCGGTGGGCCACAAAATTCGGACTTTTCTGGCTTTTGATTTCGGGCTCAAACGATGTGGTGTGGCTTCGGGCAATAGCCTGACCCGCAGCGCTACAGCGCAGGCCACGATTTCCGCGCAAGGTAGCGGCCGTTTTGACGAGATTGGCCAGCGTATTCATACTTGGCAGCCGGATGCGCTGGTGGTTGGGGTGCCATTTCATCCTGATGGATCCAGCCACGAGAATACCGTTCGGGCGCGCAGGTTTGCCAACCGGCTGCGGGGGCGTTACGACCTCGTGGTGCACGAGGTCGATGAGCGTTACACCACCACGCAGGCACTGAGCGAGGGTGCACGGGACGCAGATGCTGCTTCCGCCTGCATTATTTTGGAACAGTTTTTGAGGAGTCTTCCATGAGCGGCGTGACGCTTGATGCCGAAGCGCTATACCGGGAGCTCACTCGCGGCATGCGGGGCATGCTGGCCCAGTCGCCCCTGCCAGCAACGCTTGTCGGGGTGACGTCCGGCGGGGTGTGGCTGGCGGAGCGCTTGCAAAAAGACCTCGGGTTGACTGGTGAACCTGGCATTCTTTCATCAGCCATGCACCGTGATGACTTTTCACAGCGCGGTTTGGCCCCTGGCGGCCAGACCGTCCTGCCCTTCGATGTCAACGGAGCGCACCTAATTGTGGTTGACGACGTAATCTATACCGGCAGGACGATTCGCGCAGTGCTAAATGAATTGTTTGATTACGGCCGACCGGCCAGCGTCAAACTCGTGGTGCTGGTTGATCGCGGCGGGCGCGAGCTGCCGGTTCAGGCCGATCTGGCCGCCGCACGTGTGACTTTGCCTGCGTCGCAAACGCTGGAGTTGGCGCGCGCCGCGAGCGGTGCTTTCAGCTTCCAAGTGCGGCAGACCTGACTGACGATCTTTTTGCGATTGAAACGCCAATAACAACAATCACAGACCGTGTGGAGCCTTACCCGATGAATCGACGTAATCCGCAGCTAAATAAAAACGGTGAGTTGATTCACCTGCTGTCGATCGAAGGCCTGCCACGCTCGATCCTGACGCACATCCTCGACACGGCTGCGAACTTTGTAAGCGTCAGTGATCGGGAGGTCAAAAAAGTGCCCTTGCTGAGAGGTAAGAGCGTTTTTAATCTGTTTTTCGAAAATTCAACCCGAACGCGCACCACCTTCGAAATCGCCGCCACCCGGCTGTCGGCCGATGTGATCAACCTCGACATCGCGCGCTCGTCGGCCTTGAAAGGTGAGTCGTTGCTCGACACCATTGCCAACCTTAGCGCGATGGCTGCCGATCTGTTCGTCGTTCGCCACGGCGAATCGGGCGCGCCGTATCTGATTGCGCAACACGTCGCGCCACATGTGCATGTTATTAACGCCGGCGACGGTCGTCATGCGCATCCTACGCAGGGCTTGCTGGACATGTACACGATCCGGCACTTCAAGAAAGACTTCAGCAACCTGTCGGTTGCGATAGTCGGCGATGTGCTGCATTCGCGGGTAGCGCGCTCCGACATTCACGCGCTGACCACGCTGGGCTGCCCGGACGTACGGGTGGTCGGACCCAAAACACTCGTTCCGGGCGACATTGCACAAATGGGCGTACGCGTCTGCAACACCCTGGAAGAAGGTATTCGCGGTGCCGACGTCATCATCATGCTGCGCTTGCAAAGTGAACGAATGGCCGGTGCGCTGCTGCCCAGCAGCCAGGAGTTCTTCAACCGCTTCGGACTGACTCCCGAGAAGCTGCAGCTTGCCAAACCCGATGCTATCGTGATGCATCCCGGTCCGATCAATCGGGGCGTCGAGATCGATTCGGCGGTGGTCGATGGCGCGCAAAGCGTCATACTGCCGCAGGTGACCTACGGAATCGCGGTGCGCATGGCGGTAATGGGCATTGTTGCCGGCACCTTGCGTCAAAGTCATGAGGCCCGGGAGGCTGCATGAAAATCCACATTAAAAACGGCCGCGTCATGGACCCTGCTACAGGCCTTGACCGGATCGGCGATGTCGCGCTTGCGGCCGGGCGCATTGTGTCTCTCGGCGGCCTTCCTCCCGACTTCCTGCCAAACAGGGTCATCGATGCCAGCGGCTGCGTGGTTGCGCCAGGTTTGATCGATCTCGCCGCCCGCATGCGTGAACCCGGCCACGAGCACGAGGGCATGCTGGCGAGCGAGCTTGCAGCAGCCGTTGCGGGCGGGGTCACCAGCCTGGTTTGCCCCCCCGATACCGATCCGGTTCTCGACGAGCCTGGGCTCGTCGAGATGCTGAAGTTCCGCGCCGAGAAGATTCACCGCTCACGCGTTTTTCCGCTTGGTGCCCTGACGCGCGGGCTGCAAGGCGAGGCGCTGGTGGAGATGGTGCAGTTGACTGAAGCTGGCTGCGTCGGCTTCAGCCATGCTGATGTGCCTATCGCGAGCACACAAGTTCTGCTGCGCGCCATGCAATACGCCGCCACCTTTGGCTACAGCGTCTGGTTGCGGCCCCAGGACGGCGCGTTGGGCACCGGAGTGGCAGCCAGCGGCCCGATGGCGACCAGGCTGGGTCTCATTGGTGTGCCCGTCGTTGCCGAAACCATCGCGCTGCACACCATGTTCGAGCTGGCACGTGCGACCGGCGTGCGCCTCCACGTCTGCCGCATCAGCAGTGCCGACGGCGTGACGCTGGTGGCTCGGGCCAAAGCCGAAGGCTTGCCGGTAACCTGCGACGTCAGTATCAACAACCTGCATCTGACCGACGTGGACATCGGCTACTTTGACAGCCGCATGCGTTTGAATCCGCCACTGCGCCAGCAGCGCGACCGCGACGCGCTGTGGCGGGGGCTGGCCGAAGGCACCATTGATGCGCTGGTGTCCGACCACTGTCCGGTCAATGAAGACGCCAAGACCCTGCCTTTTGCCGAGGCCGAACCCGGAGCGACCGGGCTCGAACTACTGCTGGGTCTGGCGTGTAAATGGGGCGGCAGCGGGGAGGGCGATCTGATGCGGGCGCTCTCGGTCGTGACCCTCGGTCCCGCGCGCGTTTTGGGCTCTGCGCTGGGTACGCTGGAGGGCAGTGCGGGCCAGCTGGCTCGTGGCGGTGTGGCCGACATCTGCATCTTCGATCCGGCCGCAAACCGGGATCTGGATCCATCCCGGCTGCGCAGCCAAGGCAGGCACACGCCTTTTGCGGGGCACACGCTTCCGACCCAGGTGCGCTGGACGCTCGTCGGCGGCCAAGTGGCTTACGAAAGCGTGCCTTGAGTCGGCGCGGTGGCCTGGCCTGCGCTCTGGCCGCGGCATGACGCTGCTGCGGGTATTGTGGAAGGCCTTACGGGCGGCTATGCACGTTGCCCACGGCTTCTGGATCATCAAGATGCAGTTTCCTGGAATGATCGAAGCCGACCAGCAGCGCCGCGTCGAAAACTGGTCGGCGGGATTGCTGCAGATTGCATCGATAGAGCTGGTCGTGACCGGAGAGCCACCGTCCCGGGGCCCCCGGCTCCTGGTGGCCAACCATATTTCGTGGCTTGACATCGTGGTCATGCACGCGGCCCGCCATTGCCGCTTCGTTTCAAAATCGGACGTTCGTGCGTGGCCGTTCGTCGGTACGCTGGCTGACGGCGGCGGCACGCTGTACGTCGAGCGCCAATCGCGCCGGGATGCGCACCGGGTGGTCGGCCACATGGCCGAGCGACTGAAAGCCGGCGACATCCTGGCGGTGTTTCCGGAGGGTACGACCAGCGATGGTCGGGACCTGAAACCGTTTCATGCGAATCTGCTGCAGGCGGCGCTCGACGCGGCGGTCCCGGTTCAGGCGGTCAGTTTGATGTACGTTGAGGCGGCAAGCGGCCAACTCAGCGTGGCCCCGAGCTACATCGACGACGACACGCTGGTAGGCTCGATCTGGCAGACCTTGTCGGCCCCGCCGCTCAGGGCGATGATCGTGTTTGGCGAGCCGCAAACGGCTGCGGGGCGGGGTCGGCGCGAGTGGGCCGAAGACCTGCGGCGCGACATCGCGCACCAGAGAAAGCGCTGATCAGCGGGTGGGCGGCGAATGGGCCCCCAAGGTCACGCCGCGCCGTCACGCGCAAAGGTCACAACGTGGTCCACCTCGGCGCGAATGCCTATCCATTCGCCCAGAGCGTGATCATGGTGCGACGGGACATGCGCGACGACGGTCTCGCCGGTCTTCAGCTTCAGCGTGTAGAGAAATTCCGATCCGCGAAACGACTTGCGCAGAATCTGCGCTTTGACCGGCGCATCGTCGTCATGCACGATGTCGTCGGCGCGCAGCAGCACGTCGCACTGCCCGCCCGGGTAAGCGCTGGGCAATGGGCATTCGTGCATGTCAGCGAAGTCGCCCAGGGCGGTGCGCACCACCACTTCGCTGCCACGCTGCAGGATTTGCGCCTTGGCAAACACCCCATGCCCGATGAAGTCGGCCACGAAGCGGGTGGCCGGCCGATGGTAGAGCGCGTAGGCGTCGTCCCATTGGTGAAGTTGGCCTTCGTACATCACGCCGATGCGGTCGCCGATCGCAAAAGCCTCCAGCTGGTCGTGCGTCACGAACAACGCCGTAGCCCCGGCCGCCTTCAGGATAGCCCGCACCTCATGCGCCAGGCGCTCCCGCAAATCGACGTCGAGGCTGGAGAACGGCTCATCGAACAGCATCAAGCGGGGCGACGGGGCCAATGCTCTTGCAAGCGCAACGCGTTGCTGCTGGCCGCCCGAAAGCTCGTGCGGAAAGCGTGCGCCCGTCTGACTCAGGCCGACCAGATCGAGCACGTCGGCGACCCGTCGCTGACGTTCTCCGGCCCCGAGATGCGCCAGGCCAAATGCCACGTTGCGCGCCACATCGAGATGGGGAAACAAAGCGAAATCCTGAAACACCATGCCGATCCGGCGCGATTCGGCAGGCACATGGACGGCCCTGCTGCTGACGACTTCCTGGCCCAAGGTGATGCTGCCGGCCTGCGCTCGCTCCAAACCGGCGACGGCACGCAATAACGTCGTTTTGCCGCAGCCTGAAGGCCCGATCAGCACGCCGATCTCGCCGGCCTGCAGATTGAAGGTGACGTTGTGTACCGCTGGTGAAGGGCGCCCCGCGTAATGGACGCCCAGTAAGGAAACTCCAAGAAACATAACGGAAATTGTATTGGCTGGCTGGCTTGATGCGTCCGCCGCGCGGGCGCCTGCCGAAATGCTCCCCCCTACAATTCTGTTTGCCCGGTCTTTGCCTGGCGGCGGTTAGTCGTTACATTCCCGTGCTGTGCGTTTTTAGCGGCTTGCCCTCCCGCCGGCCGGCCGTTTGCGAAATACTCGTTTTTCTTCACTGTCCCGGCATTTTCCGGCTCCTGCGGCTGTCCCGGCCGCTGCGCCCCTCTGGCCTTTTTGGCTTTCTATGCAGCGTCGTTTTCCACCGTCGATTTTCGTGCTGGGCCTCGTCGGGCTGCTGATGCTGCCGGTGGTCGTCGTCGCACTGTCATGGTTGCAGTTCGACGAGCAGGCGTTGCTGATCCTGAGCGAGATGAGCCGAACCGTCCTGCCCGAATATGCCTGGACCTCCCTGGTACTGTGCGTGCTGGTTGCGCTCGGTGTGATGGCAGTCGGCGCGGTGGCTGCTGCCGCCGTCACGCTGTTTGACTTTCCAGGTCGCAGTTTCTTTCAGTGGGCGCTGCTCCTTCCGCTGGCGATGCCGGCTTATGTGGTGGCCTACGCCTACACCGACTTTTTGCAGTTCTCCGGGCCCCTGCAGACCGCATTGCGGTCTGCCTTTGGCTGGCAGGGTCGGCTCCTTCCCGACGTGCGAAGCCTGGGCGGTGCGGTCTTTGTTTTTGTTTTCTCGCTTTATCCGTATGTTTATTTGCTGGTTAGGGCCGCGCTGCTCGAGCGCGCCGCCCACCTGATGGAGGCCGCGAGGATGCTGGGGGCTCCGCTGACTCGTCGTATTCGCGAGGTGGCGTTGCCACTGGCCCGGCCCGCGCTGGCCGCCGGCATGGCGCTGGCACTGATGGAGACGCTGGCCGATTTCGGCGTTGCAAGCTATTTTGGGATTCAGACTTTCACGACCGGCATCTACAAAGCGTGGCTGGCCATGGACGATCGCCTGGCCGCCGCACAGCTCGCCACTGTTTTGCTGGTGGTGGTGGCCGCGCTGCTGCGCATCGAGCGCGTCGCGCAAAGTCGTCTGCGCTTCGCGGCGGGACGTGGTGCCCCCGCCGGCAGTGCAGACGCCGCGCCGATCCGCCTGAAAAGCGGGCGCGCTGCACTCGCCTGGCTACTCTGTGCAACGCCGATTGCAATCGGCTTTGTACTGCCGGTCGTGTTCATGCTGCGCGCTTTGATGGTCGGTACCGAGCCGCTGCGATGGGGGCAGTTTTTAGGCTGGACGCAAAGCAGCATCAAGTTGGCTGGCATCAGCGCACTGCTGGCCACCGCACTGGCGCTGGGCTTGGCATTCACGGTACGCCGACGGCCGAGTTTTGCGGCCCGCGCGGCGGTGCAGCTTGCCAGTCTGGGCTATGCCGTGCCTGGTGCAGTCATCGTCGTCGGCCTGTTGCTGCCGGTCGGCTGGCTGCAGCAGCAGGCACCGGTACTCAACGCCGGTTACTGGATCACGGCGACGGTGATCGGTGTAGTCTGGGCCTACATGGTCCGCTTTACTGCCGTTGCCTTGCAGGCCATGCAAAGCGGCTACAGCCGTTTGCCGACGACTTACGACGACAGCGCCCGGATGCTCGGTGTGACTGGTCTGGGCCTGTTGAGCCGGGTGCACTGGCCGCTACTTAAACGCTCTGTGGCGGCGGCGGGCTTGCTGGTGTTCGTCGATGCGATGAAGGAACTCCCGGCAACGTTGGTACTGCGGCCCTTCAACACCGACACCCTCGCTGTGGTGACTTACCAGCTGGCGCGTGACGAGCGGCTGGGCGAGGCTGCCTTGCCGGCGCTGGCGCTGGTGGCTGCTGGCCTGCTCCCGGTTTTGCTCCTCAGCCGCACGCTCTCCAAGCGCGCATCCACCGCCTAGTCGCAGCGCTCGCCGTAGAGCTAGGGAGCGACCCCCATCGTAGGCTCGAACCTACGATGCTTGATTGCCAGCGACTACCTCTTTGTCGAGGGTCCGGGCGTAAATTAATTTTGCACTGACTGGTGATTCAAACGCCCGCAATCGCTTTTTGGATATCGCATCCTCCATGTCTGATTTTTTTACAGGAGCTGTCAATGAAAACAAAATTAGCAATGTTGAGTTTTGCCGTTGCTTGTGCACTGGCGGGCAACGCCAGCGCCGTTACCAAGGCAGAGTACGACGCGAAAAAAACCCGCATCTCTGCGGACTACAAGTCTGCGCGTGACAAGTGCTCGTCGCTCACCGCAAATGGGAAGGACATCTGCCAGGCCGAGGCCAAGGGGGCCGAAAAGGTCGCCAAGGCAGAAGCCGAGGCCGAGTACAAGCCGAGTGCCAAGAACACCCGCGATGTTGCAGTCGCCAAGGCCGACATGATGTACAGCGTTGCCAAGGAAAAGTGCGACGACCTGAATGGCAATGCGAAGGACGTTTGCGTCAAGGACGCCAAGGCCGCTCAGACCCGAGCCAAAGAAGACGCCAAGGTCATGAAGGTTTCCGCTGATTCCGGTGCCAAGCGCTCCGACAAGGTCGGTGAGGCCAAGGTAGAAGCCAATGCGGACAAGCGAGAGGCAGACTACAAGGCAGCACGTGAACGCTGCGACAGCATGGCTGGAAACGCCAAGGACGCCTGCCAAAACCAGGCCAAGGCCAAATTCGGCATGTAGTAATTACGCGCTGGCGTCTTGCTGGCTGAGGGGCATGCGTACGGCGGTGGGCGCCTACGCAGCAGGGCATTCCAATCACCTTGTCTGGCGTCCGGATAGAAGGGCTTTTTTCGTGTGTTAATCCGAGCTGATTTGTACAGGATGTGGGCGCCAATTAAATGTTGGCACCCTGCCAATTGAATTTTGACCCAGCAGGGAGCGCTGCTTTTGAGGTCAGCGATTGTGGATAAGTGCACTCATTGGCCGGTTTTTGATGCTCTTCGGTTCGGTTTTTTGGTGCCTTGCGGGATGCGCGGGGAGATACACACAGGTCGTAGCCGTAGCGAATTTGCCCGCGCGCGTAGCTCAGAACGGCTCGGGTGCTGGCGCTGGCACCTCTTTGTTCGCCGTCGTGTTTGCTCCCTGGCCTCGATGCGCGACTTGGCCGCCAAGGTGCTGTGCTGGAATCGATACGATTCGTTGCCCGTCTCCACAATGTGGCAGTTTTGCGTGAGCCGATCCAGCAATGCCGTGGTCATCTTGTGGTCCCCGAACACGCTGGACCGTTCGGAGAAGCTCAGTTTGATCGTGATGACCATCCTGATGTGCCCGTACAGCTTGGAGAGCAGGTGAAACAGCAAGGCACCGCCGGCCTGGCTGAACGGAAGGTAGCCGAGTTCATCGAGCACGATCAGGTCCATGCGGATCAAACTGGACGCTATGCGTCCGGCCTTGCCAGGGCTCTTCTCACGCTCCAGCACATTGACCAGATCGACCGTGCGGTATAACCGCGCCCCTCTGCCCCGGGAGGCGATGCCCGAGACGGCAATGACGGTGGCCGTATGGGTCTTGCCGGTGCCAGGCCCACCCACCAGCATTGCGTTCTGCGCTGTGTCGGTGAACTCTAGCGTGCCGAGCTGCTTCACCAGATGTTGATCGGCCTTGTAGGAGTCGAAGTCAAACCCGGCCAGGTCCCGGTGCATCGGGAACTTGGCCGCGTTCATCTGATGGCGCACTGAGCGCATGGCCCGGTCCGTGTGTTCGGCTTGCGCAGCGCTCTGGGCTTGCGTTCCACCAAAGCAACGTAGTGCTGCCAGCCGTACTGGATTTGTCCCCGATCCGACAAACGATCGTGGCTTGCCACCAGCGCATCGTTGGCCACCACGCTGACTCGGTTGGGGTACAACCGGGTACTGACTCGCTGGCCTGCCAGTTCAAACGGCACCGGATAGCGGTTGCGCGCCACGGCCACCAGGCAGGTACTGGAGACCCGGGCCGATTTCTCCACATACCCGTCAAAGGGCGTTGGCATAGGCTTCATCTCGCAGCGTTCTTGCTCCAACATCTCGGCCACGCTGGATTGCTTGTACCCGGGGTGGCGGATCTCGCTCCACAAGGCGTGACAAAGCTGGCCCAACCATGCGTTGAGTTCGGCGAAGGAGCCAAAGCGCCGTTGCCGATGGCTGTCAAGCTAGTTGTCGCATAAAGGTGGTGAATCAGGCCGCTTTTTTGAGAGTTTCAAACTCCTTGGTTTGAAGCGTGTCGGGATTGAGGTGGACCTGATCTACACGGTGCCAATTACGGCACTGGTTTGACCATCGCTCTGGGCGAGTCTGGCGGGCCATCTCGTAGACTGCAGCACGCCCAGCAAGCAATTCCTTGTCTTGCTGCGCGTGACGCTGGCTTGGCGTCACGAAGCCGATGGCG
>JAJAYS010000002.1 GCA_026786065.1 Polaromonas sp. | reverse complement strand
GGCTGGTGCCGCGCCCAACAACCACGCGGGTGCGTGTCCGAGAGCTCGGCGGGGGGTGTTCCGGGGGGTGTTCTGGGAGAAAAAAGGGCGTTTGAAAAGCCTATCCGCAACCCGTTCGCCCTGATGATGGACCCCGACGCCATTTTTGCTGCACTGGCGAGCTCGGACCGATTGGCGCGCCTGCAGAGCCGCGTTTGGCGGCCGCTAGACAAGCCGCTGATAGCACTCGCCGACGAGGAAGCCGCAGCTTTCGATGCAGAGTTGGAACTGGCGCCAGAAGCCGAAGAGACTGAAACTTGAATCACCCGATTCATCAGAGCTCGTCTCAGGAAACGTCTGGCAAAGTTCGCGACGAAGTCGGACCGACGCCAGACAGAAGACCCAGAATCAGGTCCAGTTGCGCTTCGCTAAGGGCCTTGCCCTCCAGATTGAAGTGGCCGATCAGGGCGCAATAGTTCCAGCGCGCCAAAGTAGCGGCCTCGTCCCGAGGCCAGCCCAGGGATTCAATCAGCTGGGTGACATACGTCAGGCGCTTCCTGTCGACGCGCTTGATGGCCTTGCTGGCCTGCGCGTCGGTGCGAGCCCATGCGCGAACCGCCATCATCATTCGTGGATCGGCGGACACAGTGAGCATCAACAGCCGTCGCAACTTGTCTGCGGATGTGCCGGCCAGTTGCTCGACACGATCGATGATCAGCTGCGTGCGGGTGCGCTCCCACTCCTGAAGCAATCCGGCCAGGTATTCGCCCTGATCCTTGAAATGCCAGTAAAAACTGCCTTTGGTCACGCCCAACTGCTGCGCGATTGCGGTGACGCCCAGTCCCTCGGGGCCGTGCGTGGACAAGCGCGCCAGCCCCGCATTCAGCCACATCTGGCGGTCTAACCGTTCATTCATTTCGATCTCCATACCGTTCGGTATTGACATGGCTTTGACGGCAGTGCAGTATATCCGTACCGCATAGTATGGAGAAGTGTGATGCTGCTGATTGCTGCTCGTGTCTTGCTCATTTTGGGGGTGCTGCATGTCATTTTTGGTCTGGTGCGCTTTCGCGGACCGCTCCTGCAGGCCGCCGCCGAAGGCTTTGTCGGGCGCTTCGGGCACAGCGACACCCGAAGGCTGGTGTTCTGGTTCATCGTCATCGGTCCGATGTTGGCCTTGCTGGGGCAGGTGTCGTTGCAGGCAATAGAGCGGGGCGATCTCGTGCAGATTCGCACCATCGGCTGCTACTTGTTGGCCACTGGGGTTTTGGGGGTCTTGGCGTTCCCGAAGTCGCCGTTATGGAGCTTGTTGCCCACGGCACTGGTCTTCATTGCCGCCGGATTCGGCTGGTTGACATGAGCATCGGCTGGAACGACCTGCCAAGCCCATCCCAGCGGTGGTGGGGCGTACCCGAGTTGGCAGCCATGCGGCGCGACTACCTGGCATTCATTGGCAAGCAGCAGCGCCTTGGAGACATCGTGCGGCTGCGAATATTGAATGAGTGCACGGTGGATCTTTTCGACCCGGAACTGATCCGTGCGGCCATGGTGGACCATGCCGATGCGCTGATCCGCTGGGAGCGCGGGCCGGCAGTCTTTGCCCAGCTCATGGGGCAGTCTGTACTGGTGACCGAAGGCGCCACCTGGCAGCGCCAGCGCCGCATGCTCATGCAGGCCTTTACGCCCAAGAAGGTGGCCGGCTATGCCGAGCTGATGCTGCGGGCCACCGACGAGGGCCTGGCCGCAGTGCAGGCCGGAGAGGTCGCAATGGCGCCGCTCTTCAGTCACTTGGCGATGGACGTCATCCTGCGAACGCTGTTCACCGCGCCCGCAGCTCCGCACACACAGAAGTTGGCCGATGCGGTTCAACTGCTCAGCGACCAGGCTTTGCGTGCGATGTTCTGGCCGGCCAGCCTGCCGGACTGGCTCCCTTTGCCAGGCAAGGCAGCCAAGAGGCGCGCCCACCGACTCATGCACGACCTGATCCAGCGGCACATCGACGATCGCGCTGGCCGCCCTCAGACAAGCGACGATCTGCTGGGCATGCTGCTGGCGCTGCGCGACAGCGACACCCTTCAGGGCTTGTCGGCGCGAGAGGTTTACGACCAATGCATGGTCAGTTTCACGGCGGGGCACGAGACGAGTGCCACTGCGCTCACTTGGTGGAGTGCGCTGCTCGCCGGCCACCCCGATGCACAGCAACGCGCCCGTGCCGAAGTCGACGCCGTACTCGGCGGTCGTGCCCCGGGGCCCGAGGATCTTGCGGCGCTGCCCTACCTGAGCGCAACCCTGAAAGAGGCGATGCGTCTGTATCCGCCAATTGCCGCATTGATGACGCGCCGTACGACGCGCGAGATTGTGCTGGGCGATGCGCGGCTGCCAGCGCGCACGATGATCCGCATCACACCGTGGCTGCTGCATCGGGACCCCCGTTGGTGGCCAAGCGAACCCGAGGCGTTTCGCCCTGAGCGATTTCTGGCGGATGCGCCCGACGCGATACTGCGCGGCGCCTACATCCCGTTTGGTCTCGGGCCGAGGGTCTGCTTGGGGCAGCATTTCGCCGTGCTGGAAATGAGCCTCATCGCGGTACGGATGCTGCAGCGATTTCATCTTCACCCGGTCGGAGCGCTGCCGTTGCCCAGGCTGGCAGTCACGCTGCGTCCGGCGGACGGTGTCGTGCTTCGACTGCAGGCACGTGACTCGAAATGAACAACGCCATGATGACTGCGGCCGCGCTCACCTCTCTGGTCGGCCTGGTTCACTCGGTGATGGGCGAACGACGCATTTTTTGTCACTTGCGCCTTGACGGCCATGTCGTGCCAAGCCGGGGTGGTGGACTGCTGAGCGAGTTTCAAGTTAGCATCTTGTGGGCGAGCTGGCACCTGGTGACCTTGCTGAGCTGGGTGTTGGCCGCCGTGATGATTTGGCTTGCGCAACCCGCCGCGCGCTCGGTTTCAGGCGGGCTGTTGGAGTTCATGCTGGCGCTGGCTTTTGCGTTGGCAGGCATGCTGGTGCTGATCAGCAACCGCGGGCGACATCCCGCGTGGATCGTCTTGTGGACCGTGGCGTTGCTGGCGGGCAT
>JAJAYS010000001.1 GCA_026786065.1 Polaromonas sp. | reverse complement strand
GGCCACACCGTACGCAGCGCCAGCGCGCTGGCCATGTCGCGGCGCGTCGCCATGTCCTGCGCGACCTGGATCACGAAGGCGCGCGTTTGTAGCGCATAGACCCGATAGCGCACGCCCTTTCCCGACGCGCTGGAAAAGCCGAGTTCAACCGGTGGCGGCAACACGGCGCGCGCACCGGAGTGAAACAGCGCCAGCCCGTTGGCGCTCCAGACTTGCACAATGAAATTGAAGTTCTCGTCGTCCGGTGCCGCGGCGCCGGGGGACTGCAGCTGAAGCAGCGCCAGCGGCATCGCTGCGCGCAGCGACTGCGCCGTCTGCTGCATCTGGTAGTCGAAGATCGCGTCGGCTTCGGCCAGCGCCGTTTGGTAGGCAATCGTTGCCTGCAAGGCCACGGTTCCGACCACCGCCAGCAGCAAAAGGCCCAGCAGCCGGGCGCGCAGCGAATGGCTAGTAGTCCGTTTCACCGAAAGCAGTACGAAATAAAACCGATGAATTTTTTCGCAAGGCGCAGACCCGCTGCCGCACTGCCAGTGCGGCAAGGGGATCGAACGACGCATGGTGGGAAAAGACGCGGTTTCATGTAATGGTTTTAGTGAAACGGACTGCCAAGCTTCACGGCTTCCCTTTGGGCACCATGTAACCGACGCCGCGCACATTCTGAATCAGGCCGGAGCCGAGCTTTTTACGCAGGCCGTGAATGTATACCTCGACTGCATTGCTGCTGATGTCGTCCTTCCAGCCGTAAAGCTTTTCTTCGAGCTGGGCGCGCGACAGCACCAGGCCCGGGCGCGCCAGCAGCGGCTCCAGCACCGCCGATTCGCGCGCCGACAGGACCACCGACTGGCCGTCCAGCGTGGCCTCGCGCGTGGCCGGATTGAGGCTGACGTTCAGATGTTCATAGACCGGTTCGCCCCGACCCGCCGCGCGCCGCAGCAGCGCCCGGATGCGCGCCAGCAGTTCGTCGCGGTCATAGGGTTTTGGCACATAGTCGTCGGCACCGGCGTCGAGCCCGGCAATGCGCTGGCCGACCGCATCGCGCGCGCTGGCAACCAGCACCGGCACCCGCTGCTTGCGGGCGCGCAGCGCGCGCAGCACCTCCAGGCCATCGAGCCGCGGCAGGCCGAGATCGAGCAAAACCAGATCGTAATCATGCGTGCGCAGCGCGGTGTCGGCCAGCTGGCCGTCACGCACCCAATCAACCGCATAGTGTTCGGCGCGCAGCAGTTCAAGCACCACCTCGCCGATCATTTTGTCGTCTTCAACCAGAAGCAGGCGCATTGGTTCAGTCTCCGGCTCAGCCACGCAGCCACAAGGCGGGCGCACCAGGAGTCATGACTTGCCCAGCGCCAGCGCGGCTGAAATATGCGCCAGATGCGACAGCCCCTGCGGGAAGTTGCCGAGCGACTCGCTGCTGGCGCAAGCGTACTCTTCGGCAAACAGGCCGAGGTCGTTGGCGCAGCGGCCGACCCGCTCAAACAGCTTTCTGGCGTCTTCGATCCGGCCCTGCCGCGCCAGGCACTCGACCAGCCAGAACGAGCACGCCAGAAAGCTGCCCTCGCCGCCGCGCAGGCCGTCGGCGGCGGCGTAGCGCAGGATCAGCCCGCCGTCGCCGAGTTCTTGCTCGATGGCCTCGGTCGTGCGCAGCATGCGCGCGTCGTCGTAGGCGACAAAGCCGACGTCGGGCAGCAGCAACAGCGCCGCGTCGAGTTCGGTCGAGTCAAAAGCAGCGACGAAGTTGCCGCGCTCGCGGTCGATGCCGCGCGTCTCGATGGCACTTCGCATCGCGTCGCGCGCCGCGCCCCAGCGGGCCATCGGCGCGGGCAAGCCATGCCGGGTCGCGATCTCGATGCCACGCTGCACGGCGGCCCAGCACATCACCTTCGAATGCACGAAGTGGCGCGGTTCGCCGCGCACTTCCCAGATGCCGCGGTCGGGTCGCTGCCAGTTGTCGATCGCGCAATCGACGGTTTCGGTCAGGAAGTCCCAGTACGCATCATCGGGCCGGTTGCCGCGCTCGCTCCACCGGCTGGAAAGTTGCAGCAGCAGCCCGAACATGTCCGCCTGGTAATGGTGCTCGGCGGCGTTGCCGATGCGCACTGGCCGCGAGCCGCGCCAGCCGGGCAAATGATCGAGCGTGATTTCCGTCAGGCGGCGCTTGCCGTCGATGCCGTACAGAACCTGTAGCTGCTCGCCATTTCCAGCCGCCGCACGCTGGATAAAGCGTCGGAAAGCGTCAGCCTCCGCGCTGCAGCCAAGGTGGACCAGCGTCTGCGCGGTAAACACCGAGTCGCGTATCCAGCTGAAGCGGTAGTCCCAGTTGCGTTCGCCGCCAACCTGCTCGGGCAACGATGTGGTCGGCGCAGCGATGATCGCGCCGGTCGGCGCGTAGGTCAGCGCTTTCAAGACGATGGCCGAGCGCACGACGCCGACCCCCGGTTGGCCGTCATACACGATCTTCGAAACCCACTCGCGCCACCATTGCAGCGTCTCGTCGAAATAGGCATCGATTTCATCGCCGACAGCCACCGTGAGCGGGCCGGCATGCAGCTCTTGGGGCGAGACGAACTGCATCGCCATGCGCAGGCGCTGGCCTTCGTGCAGCTCGATTTCCGCGCACAGCGCATGTGCGCCGTCAGGCTGCAGCGGTACATCGCCGGACAGCAGCAGCCCGGCGTTACTGCCCACGGCGCAATACCCCGTTGGGTCCGTTGGCCCCGTTGCGTCGACGCGGTAGATCCACGG